>CALGCG010000072.1 GCA_937884485.1 uncultured Bacteroidales bacterium | reverse complement strand
TGACCACGAACTCGGCATCGCGGTAGCCGGCGTCCTGGTCCAGCGTGGCTTTCAAACTCAGCGGCTTGTTGGCCAGATAATCCTCTATATAGTCGTCCTGAATGGGCGACCTCCTGTTGTTGACAAGGTCTACACGTTCTTTCACCACGTCGACGGCGGTGACATCGTTATGCTGCGCCAGCAAAGTGGCGATACTCAAACCGACATAGCCGGTTCCTGCTACAGAAATGTTCATACTTTTGCGTTGTTGCGTGAAAATGCTCGTAATATGCCGAATGACTGAGGGGTAAGGACTTACCTCATACCCTATCACTCAAAAATCATACATCTGAAAAATAGCAATGCACCCTCAGTCACATCGTTTTTTATGGAACCGAGAGGGTATATTTCGAATTGCAAAAGTACAAAATCTTTTTATAATGACCAATTTTTTTATAATGTACCTAAAAAAAAATACAGACAAGTTATTGAAAGACTGAATCAAAAGGAAATACTTTTTTTCAAATTATAACATAACCAAAGCCAAAGGGAACGAACCATTTCAGTCTTCATCTTTCATTTAACGCGGTCCTATCCCCTGCTATTCAATGCAGTGGTATATGTCGTTCACGTTTGTGCTGCTTGCGGTTGAAGTGGGCCTGGTCGCGGACGGCGGGGGCCATGGTGGCACGCTGGAAACGGTCCCACACCACCTCGACAGCCAAAGCCGACGGGTGGACCATGTCGGCATCATAGAAGCGGTAGTCGCGCAGCTCGTCGAGGACGATCTCATACGACGGGAAATAGGCCGTCACGCCCCTTACGGGCGCCACCACCTTGACGCCCTTGCGCTTGCGTGGCGCCGGCGGGAGGTCGGCATCCACGAGTTCATCGACGGCCAGCAGCAGCGTGCTCTTGCTGAGCTGGTTGCCATGGGCGCCGTCACCGATATGGCGGATTGGGGACACCGTGAAAAGAACATTCAACGACGGATAGCAGGCATGCAGCTCGTCGAGCAGCGGCCGCCAGAGATCCACGATGTCATCCACCGTCATGCGGCGGCGGACGAAGTTGTCCTGCGGCAGCTTGTGGCAGTTGGCGACGGGCGCGCCGCCTGCAGCAATGCGACCATATACCCATGCCGACCCGAAGGTCACAATGAGCAGCGAAGCCTCTTTCAAGGCGCGATGGCCCTGATGGAGGCGACTGTTGCAGGCGTCCAGGCATTCTTCCGCCGTAGGGCGCGAGAACGAGCCATGATGATGCCACGAATGCCACAGGCCTTCATGTTCCACGAGGTCCTCAGGACCAATAGGTTCGTCATACATGAGTCGTCGCAATGCAGCGGCGATGGAGGCCGGATTATAAAGGGTCCCGAACGGGTTCTGCTCGATGTGCAAGTCACTGTCGCGCATACGCCCAGCTATCTCGTCGGAGAAGCAGGAGCCGAGGCTGACGATACCAGTGGCATAGTCGATGCTGAAAGGCATCGGGGGAATGCTGACCCGGGTGTGATATTCTATTTCATTCATGGCATGTACTCTTGGTGCCGCGCCGTGTTGCTTGCGGCTTTATGGGGTGACCGCTAACTCTTCAGGATGGGCTGGACGGAGGAGACGCCTTTCAAGGCTTCGAGGTCGGGGATGATGTCGTGGACTGCCACGCGGAGGTCGGGGGTGTTGAGGGTCAGCGTCAGGTTGCGCGGCACATCCACCACCAGTGCCTGCAGGGGCACCTCACCCTTGTGGCTCCGCGCCAGCTTCGACAATTCCTTGCAGAAATCCTCCGTCACCGCCTCCAGCGGCATCGTGAACGACAGCTTCGAGGTGTACTTGTCCATCACCTTGCCCAACAGCATCATGGACATGATGCGCATGCGGGTATAGCTCTTGTCGAGGCCCGTCTTCTTGTCCTTGTAGTTGTAGGTGCGCACCATGGCACGCACAAAAACGAAGGTGTTGTTGGTAAAGAAGTTCTTGAAGCTGGTATACTCCTCGTCATACAGGCGCAGCTCGTAGCTGCCCGAATAGTCGTCGATGACCATCGACCCATAGGGATTGCCCTTGGCCGACACGCCGTCTTTGACACCCGACACCATGCCGGCGAAGCGAATCTCACGCCCCGTCAGCTGGTCGAGGGCCGACAGCTGGTCCACGCCGATGTTGGTGAACATATTCATCTCGTACTTGAAGTCGTCGAGGGGATGGCCTGAGAGGTAGGTCGAGATGACCTCCTTCTCTGCATGGCAGCGCTCCAGCGTGGTCCATTCCGGGCATTCCGGTATCGGCGGATGGTCCTCTTCCGCCAGCTCCGAGCTCATGCTGAAGATGCTCATCTGGTTGCTCGACGAGCCGTCCTGGCGGCGTATGGCCCACTTCACCAGCAAGTCGAGGTAGGTGGGGGTGGTCTCCAGCGGGTTCTCCTTGTAGAAATACTGGGCGCGGTGCATGGTGCCGATGCCGTCGAAGGCGCCTCCCTTCACCAACACCTCCATATTCTTCTTGTTGACGGAGTGCATGTCCACACGCTTGAGGAAATCGAAGATATCCTTGTAGAGGCCGTTCTTCTCCCTCTCCTCGATGATGGCGGCGCTGGCGGCCTCGCCCATGCCGCTGATGGCACAGAGGCCGAAGCGTATCTTTCCCGTGGCGTCGACAGAGAAGTCCATGTCCGAGTAGTTGACACTTGGCGCCGCCACCTCGACCCCCTGCTTGCGGCAGTCGTCCATCAACTCGGTGACACGCTTGATGTCGCTCTGCGCCGAAGTCATCACGGCGGCCATATACTCCGCCGGATAGTGAGCCTTGAGGTAGGCCGTCTGGTAGGCCACCCACGAGTAGCAGGCGGCGTGCGACTTGTTGAAGGCGTAGGAGGCGAATTTCTTCCACTCCTCCCATATCTTGGAGAGTATCTCCTTGGGGTGGCCGTTCTTCTCACCCCCCTGATAGAAGAGCACCTCCAGCTCGTTCATCTTCTCTATCTGCTTCTTGCCCATGGCCTTGCGGAGGGTGTCGCTCTGGCCGCGCGTGAAGCCCGCCAGCAGGCGGCTCAGGAGCATGACCTGCTCCTGATAGACAGTGATGCCGTAGGTGTCCTTGAGGTACTTCTCCATCACCGGTATGTCGTACTCGATGGGCTTGCGGCCCTGCTTGCGGTCGATGAACTCGGGAATGTTGTCCATGGGGCCCGGACGGTAGAGGGCGTTCATGGCGATGAGGTCGTCGATGACATGGGGCTGCAGCTCGCGCAGGTACTTCTGCATACCCGCACTTTCAAACTGGAACACGCCCACCGTGTTGCCTTCGCAGAAGAGCTTGTAGGTCAGCTCGTCGTCCAGCGGCAGGTGGTCCACGTCGACATCCTCGCCCCTGCTCTTCTTCACCATGCGCACACAGTTCTTGATGATGGTGAGGTTCTTCAGCCCCAGGAAGTCCATCTTGATGAGGCCCACGTTCTCCACCACATGTCCGTCGTACTGCGTCACCAGCACGTCCTCCCCGCTCTCCTTGTCGTTGATGACACACACCGGCGCCACATTGGTGAGGTCCTGCGAGCCGATGATGACGCCGCAGGCGTGGATGCCTATCTGCCGGTTGGTGTCCTCCAGCTCCTGGGCGTAGGTGAGCATCTGCTTCAGCTGCTGGTCGTCGCCCTGCATGATGGCTTTCAGCTCGGGCACATACTTGTAGCAGTTCTTCAGGTTCACCTTGGGGCTCTTGCCCTTATCGTCCTTGATGCTGTCGGGGAACCCGCGGTCGGGGATATAACTCTTCAGCTGGTTGACGACGTTGAGGGGCACCTTCTCCACCCTTCCCACGTCGGCAATGGAACTCTTGGTGGCCATGGTGCCATAGGTGATGATGTGTGCCACACGCTCCTTGCCGTATTTCTGTGTCACCCACTCGAGCACCTTGCCGCGGCCAGCATCGTCGAAGTCCACGTCGATATCGGGCAGCGAGATACGGTCGGGGTTGAGGAAACGCTCAAACAGGAGGTCGTAGCGCAGGGGGTCGAGGTCGGTGATCCACAGGCAGTAGGCCACCACGCTTCCTGCCGCGCTGCCGCGGCCCGGCCCCACGCTCACCCCCAGCTCCTCGCGTGCCGCACGGATATAGTCGCTCACAATGAGGAAGTAGCCCGGGAAACCCATCGTCTTGATGGTGTGCAGCTCGAAGACGATGCGCTCCCTCACCTCGTCGGTCAGCGCCTCCTTAATCTCCGCGTCGCTCTGGACCGCCGGCGTCCCGCCGGCACCACTCAGATACCTCTTCCTTGCCCCCTGCCACACCAGATGCTCCAGGTAGTCGGCCTCGAACTTGATGCGGTACAGCTTCTGGTAGCCGCCAAGCTTCTTGATTTTCTTCTCGGCGGCCTCCTGGCTCAGCACCACCTCGCCCTTCTCGTTGCGGGTGAACTCGTTGAAGAGGTCCTCCTCCGTGAGGCGCGCGCGCCACTCCTCCTCCCTGCCGAAGTCTTCGGGGATGGGGAACACCGGCATCAGAGGGTCGCTGTCGATGCTGTAGGTCTCCACCTTGGCGACCACCTCCATCGTGTTCTCCAGCGCCTCCGGCAGGTCGGCGAAGACGGCCGCCATCTCCTCGGGACTCTTCAGCCACTCCTGCTTGGTGTAGTGCATGCGGTTGGGGTCGTCGTAGTCCTTCTGGGTGGCCAGGCAGATGAGGTGGTCGTGGGCATCGCCATGCTCCTCCTCGACAAAATGGGAGTCGTTCGTAGCCACCAGCTTGATGTCGTATTTCCGCGCCAGGCGTATCAGCTCCGGTTCCACCTTCATCTGCCAGCGGTAGGTGTCGTAGTTGGCATTGGGCTTGTCGGTCTTGTGGCGCATGAGCTCGATGTAGTAGTCCTCTCCGAAGAGGTTCTTGAACCACTGCACCGTCCGCTCGGCCCCCTCGAGGTCCCCCTTCAGGATCAGCTGCGGCACCTCGCCGCCCAGGCACGCCGAACAGACAATCAGCCCCTCGTGGTAGCGCTCCAGCAGGGCGTGGTCGATGCGCGGGCGGTCGTAGAAGCCCTCCGTGTAGGCAATCGACGCCAGCTTGCAAAGCGAGTGGTAGCCCTGAAGGTTCTTGGCCAGAAGGATGAGGTGGTATCCGCTGCGGTCGACGATGCGCTCGCGCCCCGTCTCCGGACTGATTTCCTTGTAGTTCTTGTCCTTGTCATGGAGCGTGCGACGGGCGCAGTAAGCCTCGGTGCCCACGATGGGCTTGAATATCTGCCCCCTGACGCGCGCCAGCTCCTCTTGCAGCTCACTCAGCTTGGGGGTCCCCTCCGGTATCTCCGCCTGGGTGTACAACTCCTCCACCTCCTTCACCTTGGCCTCCAGCTCCTTGATCTTGTCCTTCACCTTGCCGTTCTCCTTGCTCACCGTGTCCAGGAAATCCTTGATGCCGAACATGTTGCCATGGTCCGTGAGGGCCATCGCATACATGCCGCAACGCTTCGCCTTGGCCACCAGGTCCGGGATTTTCGACATTCCGTCCAGCATCGAATAGTGCGAGTGCACATGCAAATGAGTAAACTGCGTCATAAACAAAAAAACTTTTCCGAATGCAAAGATACGGAAAAATTCCGACACCGCGAAGAAGAAAATATCAACAACACCCCAAAAGCGCACCCTCTCAAGCATTACCGCGTCCTCCGCCCCCGTTTTTCCCCCCGCCGGGGCGGCCTCACCCCTCCCCGGCCTGCCTACCCGCCACCCGGCACCCCCCTCCTACCCCCGCCCGACTGCCACCCGACAGGCCCCGAATTCGCCCCCTCTTGAAGAAGGGGCGAATTGGGGGCCTCTTCGTCCCCTTGTCGGCACGAATATTTTTTTTCTTCAAATAAAAAAAATTTTGTAATTTTGCATTTTGAAATCCAATTAAAAAAAAGAAAATATGAAAAACTCGGCATTGGGAAAAATTATTTTCACCCTGTTGTTTGTTCTGTCGGCAGGCACACTGCAGGCGCAGGCCATAGAGTTCAGCGGCGTCGACGCTTCGGGGAACTCCCTCGTCCGCGCCATCGACGACACCTCCTATCTGTTGTATTCCGTCGGCCAGGCCAACAACCCCAAGCTGGTCTATTACAGCCAGTCTTCGGGCACCTGCCGTGAAGCTGCCCTCCCGCCCTGGGTGCGGATCAACGACATGCGCGTCGGCAGTAACGACGAGGTCTACTTCTGCGGGACCGACGGGGCGGGCAACGGCGTCGTAGGACGGTTCCGGGTTCAAAGCATGTTTTTTGCCGGGGGGCAAATCTCTCTGTGCAACATTGGATGGTACCTGAACAACGCATTGCATCCCGTCAGCTTCAACCGGGTGAAGCTGTTCGAATCGGGCGGATATACCTGCATGGCCATGGTCGCCGACAGGCTGATTGACCCGACCCACCAAGTCCCCGGCACATCGATATTCTCGGCCTACTTCGACGGCACCAACTGGCAGTTCTTCTACGACCCCAACAAGGACAACGACATCGACTTCTCCGACATCGCCGTCCTGGACGACATCGTTGTCGCCGTCGGCTCCCGCCCCTCCGACGCACAATGCAGCATGAAAACATACTACCGGACCCTCGACTTTCCCGGCCAACTCTGCTACCCAAATCATGCCTTCCGGATAGACAATCCCTCAGCCATCGGCAAGGTGTTGGCAACACGGTATGACGGCAACACCGCCACCTTCGTCCAATATGAGAAGCACGGCTCCACACTGCTGTACCGCGTGCCGTTCGCCGTCCCCGCCGGGACGCCTGCCGCCTACGCCGACGTGTGGTCAACCGATCCCGCCACCACATACAATCCCGGATGGAAGCTGATGGAGTTGGCAACTTCGCCACAATGGAAAACATACCTCCTGCAGAGGACAGAGCACAAGGCTTCCCTCGGCACGAGGGACTGGCTGCTGGAATTCGACCATGCGTCGGGCATGTCAATTATCCCCGCCATCACATTTGACAACACGAAGCAGTCCATGGACTTGGTCTACACGGGTTTGCATCCTGTGCTTTCGGGTTTCAGGATGTTCCTGCTCATGAACGGGCCTATAGTCAATATGTATCCCCGCACCTGCGGCACCAAGCTGGGGGTGACAACGACATTCTCCCAGCTGCAAACTCTGGTTTTTCAGACTGACGAAAGCGGAGGACATGATTTCGAACGGAACTCCACCTATACGCCGCCCGTGCGTTTGGTCCCCAAAGAAATCATTTGCGAATAAAACCATAAAAATACTGTTGCATCATGAAAACAAGCAAGATTCTGGCAACGCTGCTGCTCTGCACCGCTATATGCGGCGGGGCGAGGGCGCAATACTCCGACCTCTACTACCACCGCACGGGCGACACCATCGAATGGCGCGCCCCCAACGGCTACTATGCCTGGTGGGAATTCGAGGACTTCTACAACAACAACCTGGAATGCCATTTGGGACCAAAGCGTCCATGGTCCGGCAGTAATTATTACGATTCCACCATTGTGCTGCATAAGCTGTACACCCCCACACCGCTGAAGATTATCGGCATTGCGGGAGCTCACGTCAGGACCTTCGACCATGCCCATTACATCATCCCCGACACCACCACCCCCGTCATGGCCCAGGAATACTACTATATCTACGAAGCCACGCCGACCGACTTCACGCGCGTGGCCGAGGCGCCGTGGTCGCCCTTCGACCCCTACCGCACCGTCCACGTCAAGATGCACTCCGGTTGGCACGGTCCCACCGAAAACTCCTGCTGCGGAATAGGCGATAACGACCACTACTTCCGCGTTTACGAATACTACTTCGACTCCGCCATCTACGTCACAGACTCCTTCTACGTGGGAGGCTCCATCTATGGCAATATACCGATCGGCAATCGTGCTCCAGCCTTAGGCTACCTAAGTGTACAAACCTCCACGATCACTCCACCATGCAACCCCGAATTCCAGAGCCCCCATTGCCTCGTTTTGGACTACACGGTAAAGATGCGACGCAGACAGGAAAACTTTGACTACTGGTTTGACTGGGAATACAGCTCCACCAACAATTACACCACATCATGTCCCGGCCTCGTCTATCCCATCATCGAGGTGGACACCACCGTGCCGCCGGATGACTATTGCATGCCCGTCTCCAACGTCGAGGTGCCGCTCGTCGACAGCAGCTGCGCCACCGTCACCTGGGACAACTACGCCAACTACACCCAGGTGCTGCTGCAATACGGCCCCATCAACACACCCCCCGAGAGCTGGAACCTGGTCGATGTCTCACAGACCAACACCTACCGCCTCTGCGGCCTCAACCCCTCGACCTCCTATGGCGTCAGGCTCAAGGCCCTCTGCGAGAAGCGCGTGACCCCCTGGAGCGAGGTGACGGGATTCTACAACCCGCCCTCCCCCTCCACCCCCGTTCCCTCCGTGCTCTCGGAACAGACCTTCGTCAATCCCAACCCCGCCCAGAACGAGCTGTGGGTCAGCTCCAGCTTCGGCCTCTCCGGCATCGATATCCACAGCGCCAACGGCGTCCTTGTGTACAGCGACATGGCCTCCGGACACCTCGTCCGCATACCTCTCGACGGCTACGCCCCGGGCACCTACCTCGTCACCATCCACACCCATTTCGGCACCACCACGAAAAAAATCGTCAAACAATAGAACATCAATCACTTTATTCAATTAAAACACATTAAAATCATGATGAAAAAACTCATTTTATTGCCCGCCATGCTGATGGCATTCACCATGGCGACGGCCCAGAACATCGAACAGAAGAGTGTGCAGGTGGGCACCGTTACCGCCCCCGGCTACAGCGTCACCATCCAGAAGAAGACCGACCTGGTGCAGGACGCCATGAACAAGCGCCTGAAGGACGCCGGCCTGAAGACCAAGAAGAGCGAGGGCTTCGTGGCCGTGCTGGACCAGCTCTTTGCCGAAATCGCCACCGACCCCGTCAACTTCTACACCAAGGTGGAGAAGGAAAGCAAGAACAGCGCCACGGTGACCGTCTGCGTCATCCCCACCGACCTCACGGCCGACCGCGAGACCATGCAGGCCAATGTGCGCCGCTTCGTGGAGGGTTTTGTGCAGTATGTGACCCGGTTCGAGGCCCAGAACAACATGGAAGCCGAGCAGGACAACCTGAAGAAGGCCGAGAAGAGCGAGGCCAAGGCCGTGGCCGCTGTCGACAAACTGGACAAGAACATCCAGAAGAACAAAGAGAAGATTGCCGACAAGAAGAAGGACATCGAGAAATACAACCAGAAGATCAAAGAGGCCCAGGAAGACATCAAGAAGCTTGAGGCCGAGATTGCCAAAGACCAGCAGAAGAAAGGCGACGCCCAGAAGGACGTGGAGAAAGCCAAGGACAACGTGCGCAGCGTGCAGGGCGAGGTGGAGAAATACCGCCAGATTGCCGAGTGAACGGCGACGCCCTTCTCTAACGACAACAAAGACAACAAAGACAACGTTGGGAAACGCAACATGCGTTTCCCAATAACAAAAGCAGCACGCAGGAACCGACGGGTTCCTGCGTGCTGCTTATTTATTCGAGTAATTCGCAATCAATTGACCCGCGTAGCCTTAGTTCAATTCGAGTAATTCGCCGTTAATAAAGAGCTTCGCCGCCGCAGAAGGGCATGTATGAGATGCTGTCGACGGGCGTGACAGTGCCGAGGAGGATGCGGTGGCCGTCGGCCAGCGACAGGTCCAGTTCGGTAGAGTAGTCCACCTCGTTGAGGTTCGTGTAGAAGAGCCCGTCACTGACGGCGGAAGCATCATCATAGGAGGTCCCCGACAAGATGCTGAAGGCACGGCCATCACAGGCCTCCAAAGAGAATGTGGTCGTGGAGGCCCAGTCAATCTCGATGGAATAATTACCCTCGGTGGAACTGGTCAAATCGAATGGTTTGTTCACATCGCGTTCTTTCATCTCCAGCATGATGAAGAAGCTGTCGGAGGAATTGACCGGAGTGATGACGACCTGATAAAAGCCGCTCTCCGTCAAGGATGTTTCCTTGACGAAAGGATAGGCTGTGCCGTCGAAGACGAGGTAGTCGGTATGAGGCTCGGGGTTGCCGATGCCGGTCCCGGCCTCCGTCGTTTCCTTGCCGCAGGCGGCGAGGAGCATCGCGGCCGCTGCCACGAGGCACATTGTTCTAATGGCTTTCATAACTTTTATTATATGGTTCTGCTGTTGCGTATGTCGCCGACGATTTCCTCAGTCGGACGATTGTCTTTCCACGCACCGGCATAGCGGCGCCGCCTATCGTTTTGCTTACGTCTGGCTTGGCTGTAAGGCTATCCAGCGTCTACTCCTCGCGGGGGAGCACCACGCGGAAGGCGAGGGACTTGCCGTTGACGAGAGTGCCGGAGACACTGAGGATGATGGAGGTGTCGGTGAGGGTGGTCTCAGCGGTACCGCTGGTGAAGGCCGAGACGTTGGAGACATTGTCGCCGTTGAGGAAATACCAGAGGTGGGGACCATTCTGATACTGGAGGTCGAAGATATCCTCCTGCGACTGGGCGCCGGGTCTCTCGACGACGATGTGGAAATGGAGCACATGGTCGGCATCCTCCTGGGTGAGGTCGTAGGTGCGGTTGGCGACATCCTGGATGTGGCAGTCTACCATGAAATAGATGCCATCCTTCTCGCCGGAGAAGCCCAGCTGGGCGTTGTTGCTGTTGACGTTGCCCTCGGCGCCTTCGGCCTGATAGACCTTGCCATTGTAGACCAACTGGTTGTCGGCAGCGGTGGGGGTGGATTTGTCGTCGTCCTTGCCGCAGGCGGCAAAGAGCATTGTGGCGGCAGCCACAAACATCATGATTCGTTTCAGTTTCATAACTATTGTTTTAATGGGTTGTTTGCTTCTTTGATTTCTAATTTCTAAATGATTCAACAAACCTATTCACTATTCACAATTCACTATTCACAATTCACTATTCACTCATCACCATTCACTAGGCTTTCAGCTTCTTGTAGTGGATGCGGTGGGGGGTGTCGTCGCCGAGGCGCTTGCGGCGGTTCTCCTCATACTCGGTGTAGCCGCCCTCGAAGAAGTAGACCTGCGAGTCGCCCTCGAAGGCGAGGATGTGGGTGCAGATGCGGTCGAGGAACCAGCGGTCGTGGCTGATGACCACGGCGCAGCCGGCGAAGTTCTCCAGGCCCTCCTCCAGGGCGCGCATGGTGTTGACGTCGATGTCGTTGGTGGGCTCGTCGAGGAGCAGCACGTTGGCCTCGCTCTTCAGCGTCAGGGCCAGGTGCAGACGGTTGCGCTCGCCGCCGCTCAGTACGCCGACCTTCTTCTGCTGGTCGGTGCCGGTGAAGTTGAATCTAGATATGTACGCGCGCGAGTTCACCAAGCGTCCACCCACCTGCAAATTCTCGTTGCCGCCGGAGATCATCTCGTAGACGGTCTTCTCGGGGTCTATCTCGGCATGCTGCTGGTCGATGTAGCCGAGCTTGACGGTCTCGCCCACCTCGAAGGTGCCGGTGTCGGGCTTCTCGAGGCCCATGATGAGGCGGAAGAGCGTGGTCTTGCCGCAGCCGTTGGGGCCTATGATGCCCACGATGCCGGCGGGGGGCAGCGAGAAGGTGAGGTTCTCGTAGAGCAGCTTGTCGCCGTAGGCCTTACTCACACCGTTGACCTCCAGCACCTTGTTGCCCAGACGGGGACCGTTGGGGATGAAGATTTCGAGGTTCTGTTCCTTCTCCTTGACGTCCTCGTTGAGCAGGCGGTCGTAGGCGGCCAGACGGGCTTTGCCTTTGGCGTGGCGGGCCTTGGGGGCCATGCGCACCCATTCCAGCTCGCGCTGCAGGGTTTTTCTTCTCTTGCTCTCCTGCTTCTCCTCCATGGCCAGACGGGCGGTCTTCTGCTCCAGCCACGAGCTGTAGTTGCCCTTCCAGGGGATGCCCTCGCCGCGGTCCAGCTCGAGGATCCATCCGGCCACATGGTCGAGGAAGTAGCGGTCGTGGGTGACGGCGATGACGGTGCCCTTGTACTGCTGCAGGTGCTGCTCCAGCCAGTCGATGCTCTCGGCGTCGAGGTGGTTGGTGGGCTCGTCGAGGAGCAGGATGTCGGGCTCCTGCAGGAGCAGACGGCAGAGGGCCACGCGGCGGCGCTCGCCACCGGAGAGGTTCTTCACCAGCTGGTCCTCGTCGGGGCAGCGCAGGGCGTCCATGGCGCGTTCCAGCTTCTGGTCGAGGTTCCAGGCGTCGTGGGCCTCGAGCAGCTCGGTGAGTTCGCCCTGGCGGGCGATGAGCTTGTCGAAGTCGGCATCGGGCTCGGCGAAGGCGTTGTTCACCTCGTCGTACTCCTTGAGGAGGTCCACGGTCTCCTGCACGGCCTCCTGCACCACCTCCTTGACGGTCTTGGTGTCGTCGAGCTTGGGTTCCTGCTCCAGGTAGCCCACGCTGTAGCCCGGCGAGAAGACCACCTCGCCCTGGTAGTCCTTGTCCACTCCGGCGATAATCTTCATCAGGCTGGACTTGCCGCTGCCGTTGAGGCCGATGATGCCGATTTTGGCTCCGTAGAAGAAGCTCAGGTATATGTCTTTCAGTATCTGGCGGCTGGGCGGAATGAGCTTACCCACACCCACCATGGAGAAAATAATCTTTTTGTCGTCTGCCATAAGTCGATGAATTTTTTATGATAACGAAAAAACGGGTGAAATATTGTTATGCATTTCTAAATTATAATTCCTAATTTATAAGTTCCAATTTTCATTTTTTGTGTATCTTTGCTATTGAAGACGAACATATGAATACCCTATAGCAAAAACATTATCAACATGATACACATAGAACCCTACCGTCACGAAGTGAAATATTACGAGTGCGACCGCATGGGCATCACGCACCACAGCAACTACATACGCTTCATGGAGGAGGCGCGCGTGGACTGGATGGACCAGTTAGGCTATGGCTTCGACCGCATGGAAGCCGAGGGAGTAGTGTCGCCCGTCGTGAGCGTGGAGTGTCACTACAAGCACCCCACCACGTTCAAAGACATGGTGGAGGTCATGGTCAGCGTTGCCGAGACCACGGCGCTAAAGATTGTCTTTGCATATACCATGACCTGCAATGGCCGTACCGTCTGCACCGCCAGCAGCACCCACTGTTTCCTGGAAGGCGGGCGTCCCGTGTCGCTCGAGAAGCGCTTCCCGGAGCTGTATGCCATCATCAAAGACTTACAATCATGAAAAAAGCAAGCCTTCTTTTTCTGTCCCTCGCATTGCTGCTCCTGAGCGGCTGCAGCAAACCTGCCGACGACCTGAAGGTCATCTCGTTCAATATCCGCTACAACTCGTGGTACGACCGCGAGAGCCCCAACCGCTGGGAGCTGCGTCGCGACGCCGTGGTGCGCATGATTCGCGAGGAGCAGCCTGCGGCCCTCGGATTGCAGGAGGCGCTGATCGACCAGCTGCAGTACCTCGACAGCTGCCTGCCGCAGTACCGCCGCGTGGGCGTGGGCCGCGACGACGGCATGGAGGCCGGCGAGTTCATGGCCATCTACTACGACACTGCACGGCTGGAGCTGCTCTTCGACACCACCCGCTGGCTCAGCCTCACGCCCGAGGTGCCGTCGAAGTACGAGGGTGCTGGATGTTTCCGCACCGTCACCGTGGCCCGCTTCCGCGACCGCCAGAGCGGCAAGGAGTTCGCCTACCTCAACACCCACCTCGACCATGTGAGCAATGACGCACGCGTCCGCGGCGCCCAGGTGATTGGCGATATCGTGGCGAACCGACTCGGTGAGTTGCCCGCCATCGTTGGGGGAGATTTAAATTGCACGGCCGATAGTTCCGAATACAGTCCCTTCGGCTTCTTCCGCCGCGCCGGTCTGCAAGACGCCCGCACCCTGACCGACAGCACCAGCTACGCCATCACCTACAACGCCTTCGGCCAGAACGAAGGCGCGGTGATAGACCACTTCTTCGTCCGCGACATCAAGGTCCTCCGCTTCCGCACCCTCGACGGCGACTTTGGCGTCCCCTACATCTCCGACCACTACCCGATAGAGATTCTTTTCCGCCTGCCGGAATAGTCGCCTACATACCTCTTAGGTTTTACTCCCCTTTTACTCAAACTTTAATCAAACACTACTCCCCACCATGTCCCCGCCATGTCTCCGCCATGGTTCCCCCATGGATGCCCTATGGCAGGTCGGAAAAATAAATTTGGCCATATTGCGAAATTGTCGTACTTTTGCATTCGTAAGTAATGCATAAGATACAAACGAACAACAACAATTGTAAATGACATAAAACATAAGAATATAATGAACTAAAACGATTTTGATAACATAGCGTTTGCTATTGTCCCGACCTGTCTGAAACGTGGAAAACTTCAAATAAAGGTCATTAGGGAAAGACAATGTGCAGATGCTCGTCGAAAAGCGAGCATTTTGTCTATTCCCTAAGGTAAATTTCCACGACCGCAGACAGGAGACGAGATTGCTCGCCTTCTTTTTTGCTTGTGGTCGTTGGAAAGAACAATGGGAGTTGGATATAATACAAACAGTATAAACGACATGATGAAAAAGATTCTCATGACTCTTGCCATGGCTGCTATGACTACACTTGGCCATGCTCAAACAAACTCGATCTCCGGCACGCTGCGCGACGCAAAGAGCGGCGAGCCGATGGCTTTTACTAACTGTGTATTGCTGCGGACGGCGGACAGCACGTTTGTGGCGGGCAGCACCACCAACGACCGCGGCGCGATGCGCTTCGAGGCGGTGGCGGCGGGCGAGTACCTGCTGCGCATCTCGGCGGTGGGCTACGACACCTACTGGCAGCGCCTCAACGTTCCGCCCGACACGGCATTGGGCGTGATAGACATCTTCCAAAGCAGCACCACGTTGCAGGCTGTAAGCGTCACCGCCCAGCGTCCGCTCTACAGCGCCGACGGCGAAAAAGTGTTCTACCATGTCGAGGACGACCCCAGCGTGCAGACAGGCACGATGGCCGACGCGTTGCAGAACGCGCCCGGCGTGGAGGTTGACCCCGAGGGCAACATCACCCTGCGCGGCAGCAAGAACGTCACCATCTGGCTCAACGACAAGCCGTCGAACCTCAGCGAGGAGGCCTTGAAGCAGTACATCAAGACACTGCCCGCCAGCAGCGTGAAGCGCATCGAGGTGCTAAACAACCCTTCGGCGCGTTACGGCAGCGAGGGCGGCGCCATCATCAACATCATCACCAACCAGAAGGTGACGCTCAACCACCTGCTGAGCGTAGGCCTCAATGCCAGCTCCACACCCTACTTGCAGCCGTGGCTGAGCTATGTGTGGTCAAACGAGAAGGTGAGCGTAACGGCGTGGGTCAACGGCAGCATCGCCATGTTCAAGCAGCATAACCAAAAGGAAGAGCGGCTATATGCCGACGACGGCTCGCTCTCTACAGATCTCTCATACAGCAGTGATGAAAAATATAGCAGTGGAACCGGAGTGACGGGCGCTAATGTGACGTGGCAGATAGACGGCCTTACAAGCCTTACAGTATGGGGTGGCACATATATGGGTCTCATAAAGCAGGAAGGCCATTACGATGTGGTGCGGCAGGAGCACCTGTACAACGCCGGCGACTACAGCTACCGCTATAACAGCCTTGAACGCACGACATATCCTTTCCCATCCGCTTTCGGTGGTCTTTACCTGAGGCGCCAACTTGACACCCTCGGACAGGAGATTTCTTTCAGCATCAACAGCAGTTACAACAAAGAGCGACAGGAGCGTGACCGCGAGCGGATATACACCGTGATGTCGCAATACGATATGCACTACCTGCGCAACCGCTATATGCGCAGCTGGTGGACCAATTTCGACCTTGATTACACCAAGCCCTTCGGCAAGAATACCACGATGGAGGCGGGCACAAGCCTTGTGCTGGGGCGCAACCCCGAAGAGTGCTTGTGGGACACCCTCGACTTCGCCACCGGCCAGTACATCCTCGACGCCAACCGCTCCTGCACCGAGCGCACCCGCGACAACGAGTTGAACGTGTACCTCACCATGCAACAGAAGGTTGGTCGTCTCACCCTCAAGGGCGGTGCCCGGGTGTATGGCAAATGGAAGCAGGCATACTTCACCGACCTGCCTGCGGAGACCACGCAATATGACGTGGACAAGGCCTTCTGGGACTGGATCCCTTCGCTCCACGCCAGTTACAGCACCGAGAGCGGCCACAATTTCACCCTCTCATACACGCGCCGTTTCATGTCGCCCGGCAGCAAATTGTGGAGCACCTACACATGGCTTGGTGAAGAGAACTACGAGTTGGGCAACCCCGACCTGCGTTTCAGCCATACCCACAACATTGAGGCATCTTGGGCGATGTACAAGAATTGGGGTAGTGTTGGCTTGGCGGGTTATTGCCGCGCCAACACCGACGAGATAAGCATCCTCGGCGACGTGGCCTACCATCCCTACTACGGACGCATCGTCAGTTTCAGCCAGTGGCAAAACATCGGCGACAGCCGTACCCTCGGCCTTGAAGCCAACGTCACGTGGCGACCCAAGCCGTTTATGAACATCCGCTTCTATGCCAACGTCTGGGACTATTACTACAATATGGAGTTCCGTCCCGGCGAATGGGACGAGCGGCATCTGCCCACCTTCAGCGGACGGCTCAACGTGACGGGCAAACTGTGGAAAGTGCTGCAAATCTACGCCAACGCCCGCTATTCTACCGCTGCCCTGTCGCTGATGAGCAAAAGCCAGCCCTCGTTCCAGCTCGACCTCGGGGCGAGTGCCGACCTCCTCAAAGGGCGCCTCTCGCTTTTCCTCAACTGGCAGGACATCCTCGCCACCGCAAAGAGCGGCGATGTCGGCCTCAACCCCTACTACCAGACCAACTACAGCTACACTTGGGGCAGCCGTGCCGTCACTTTCGGCCTCACCTGGCGCATCGGCAAGATGGACCTCCAAAGCCTCGCCCGCGAAGGCGTCAGCGCCCCGACATTGTAATTCCCTATCTGAGCAACGAAAAAAAAAACAAAATGGGGCGTGCAAATCTGCACACCCCATTTTCATTATTTGATAGCTTGAATGTATTCCACTCAAGCAATAACGCAATAATCTTACTCTTCCTCGTTGGCGGCTTCCTCGTAGGCCTTGAGGAGGGCCTGCTGGACGTCGGCGGGGACGAGCTCGTAGCTGCTGAAGGTCATGGTGAAGGTACCGCGGCCGCTGGTGAGGGAGCTCAGGGCGGTGCAGTAGCGGTTCATCTCGGCCAAGGGGGCCTTGGCTTTCAGCGTGGTGTACTTGCCTTCGGCATCCATGCCCATGACGATGGCGCGGCGACCCTGCAGGTCGGTCATGACGCCACCCTGTGCCTCGGTGGGCACGGTGACTGCGATGTCGTAGATAGGCTCCTTGATCTTGGGGGCAGCCTGCTTGAAGGCCTCGCGGAAGGCGGTGCGGCCGGCAATCTTGAAGGCTGTTTCGTTGGAGTCCACGGGGTGCATCTTACCGTCGTAGATGTTGACGACGATGTCGCGGGCGTAGGAACCGGTCAGAGGACCCTGCTCCATCTTCTCCATGATACCCTTGAGGATGGCGGGCATGAAGCGGGCGTCGATTGAACCGCCGACGATGCAGTTGTTGAAGACCAGCTTGCCGCCCCACTCCAGCGGATACTCCTGGGTGTCGCGGATGGGGTACTTGGTCTGGTTGGGCATGCCGTCGTAGTAGGGCTCGATGAGCATGTGCACCTCGCCGAACTGGCCGCTACCGCCCGACTGTTTCTTGTGGCGGTACATGGCCTCGGCGCTCTTGGTGATGGTCTCGCGGTAGGGGATGTTGGGGGCGGTGAAGTTGACGGCCAGCTTGTACTGGTTCTCGAAGTACCACTTGATGGTGTTCAGGTGCAGCTCGCCCTGGCATCCGAGGATGACCTGGCGCAGCTCGCGGCTGTTCTCGAGGGTGAGGGACTTGTCGTAGGTGACGAGGTCCTTCAGGGCGGCGCCGACCTTCTCGTCGTCGTTGCTGTTGGCGGCCTTCACGGCGACGGTGTAGATAGGAGTCGGGAACTCAATCTCGCAGACAGCGTCGTCGGTGTTCTTCGGTGTGGTGAGGGTATGGTTGATCTTGACGTCTTTCAGCTTGATGGTGCAGACGATGTCGCCGGCGCAAGCCTTCTCGACGCGCTGGCGGTTGCTGCCGCTGCACACGAGGATCTGGCTGACGCGCTCCTTGCTCTGGTTGCAGGCATTGACCACATCCTGAGCCTCGGCCAGTTCGCCGTCGAAGAGGCGCAGGTAGGTGATTTCGCCGAGGTTCTTGTCTTTGGCGCTCTTGAAGGCAAAGGCCACGGTGGGGTTGGCGTTGTCGTTCTTCAGCTCCTTGCCGCCCTTGGTCTTCTTGCAGTCGGCCACCTCGCAGGGGGCGGGGACGTTCTGGCAGATGAACTCCAGCAGACGGTTCACGCCGAAGTTCTCCTTGGCGCTGGTGCAGAGGATGGGGAAGAGGTCGCGTTTGTCGATGGCGAGCTTCAGGGCTTTGGTGAGCTCCTCGGGGGTGAGGTCGCCGTTCTCGAAGTATTTCTCCATGAGGGCGTCGTCGGCAGCGGCGGCTTCCTCAACGAGGGCCATGCGCATCTCCTCGGCCTTGTCGGCATACTCGGCGGGGATATCGGCCTCGGTCATCTTGCCGTCGGTGAAGGTGTACATCTTGTTGGCCACGATGTCGACCACCTGGTTGAAGCCCAGACCGGCGTTGGTGGGGAACTGCAGCACGGTGCACTTGCCACCGAAGAAGTCCTTGAGCTGGTTGACGCTCTCGTCGAAGTTGGCCTTCTCGGCGTCGAGGTGGTTGACGACGAAGATCATCGGGGTGTCGAGCTTGGCAGCGTAGCGGTTGGCGATCTCGGTGCCGACCTCGACGCCGCTCTGGGCGTTGACCACGACGACAGCGGCCTCGACCACGTTCAGCGCGCTCACGAGCTCGCCCTGGTAGTCGGCGAAGCCGGGCACATCGAGGATGTTGACCTTCTTGCCACCGAATTCGGTGTACATGAGGGTGTTCTCCACGGAGTAGCCGCGGTCGTGCTCGATGTCGCGATAGTCGCTGATGGTGTTCTTGCTGTCCACGGTGCCACGACGGTTGATGAGGCCGCCGCAGAAAGCCATGGCCTCGGCCATGGAGGTCTTGCCGCTCTTAGCGCCGCCCACGAGGGCGATGTTACGAATGTCCTGAGTCTGATAAATTTTCATTGTTACAATTATTTATTATATTTTCTTATCTCCTAACTATCAATGCATTCCACGTCTCTGAAACGTTATCGGAGACGAGAAACGTGGCAGCAAAGATACATAAAATATTTGATATGCGAGCAAAAAGTTTTACATAAACACGGAAAGTGCTGATTTACTCGATGCTGCATTCATCGCAGATGCGCACGTCGGTGTTGCCGCCGATGGAGCCCAGGTTGCCGCCGCCGTAGACGTTGCCGCGCACAAGGGTGTTGCCTTTGAGCAGCACGTTGGTATTGCCCTTTACAGCACTTTCCTCGCCTCCGCCGAAGACATTGCCGGTTTCAGAGTTGCCAGCGGTACCAATAATGCTAGAACCGCCGATGGTTAGAGTGATGTTACCTTCCACAGAACCAAGAACGTCAACGCCAAGGGCTTCTGTGGTTTTGACAGTAAAACCATCATCAGTCAACGTTTGTGTACCGTTGGTTAGGCTTCCGACATGCGTCCATGTGTAGTCGGTAGTGGCAGGAAGATCGGCTTTTTCATACACACCTGTGGTCTCGTTAAAGCGTGGGTTGATTGCGCTACCGTTCAAGGTAAAGCCCCCTGTTGCCATGATGCTTGCCGAAGGAATAGAGGCTGAAAAACCGGCGCCATACACGCTACCGTTGACGGTGCAGCTATTGAGTATGGATGTGACATCACCCACAACAATACCGAGGCTGCCGCCGCCGTAGAAGTTTCCTGTCACGATGCAGCCCGTCAGCGTGGAGGTGACATTGTTGCATTTCGCCAGTGAGAAGGAAGCGTATCGAAGATAGAGACGGCCTACGTTACCACTTGAGCCAGCAAACAACTCGTATTCATAGCCACAAGCCACGCCTTTTCCGGAGGTGTATTTCCCTCGGTAACTATTGCCGCTAGAATTGTCATAGCTGCTAGAAACCCAGTTGTTAAAATCGTAGTTCATGGTCTGATATTGGTTATAGGCAGTAGGGCATTCTCGGTAGATGGATGTGCCGCCGTAGCCGGCACCGAAGTAGGTGCCGAAGACACAATCGGTGGCTATGGTAGTAATTGTTTTGCCCGCTGCCATATCACCAAACTTGGGGCCACCGCAGAAAAGCGTCACATGACTATTCTTTATGGTAGTGTTGATGTTTCCTGTAATCTGAGAACCATTATTAACCACTTTCAGTCCACCGCCAAAGAAACTATTCATATCTGCATGGTCGATTATCCATGTGATATTGCCGGAAATGTTTTCCTGTCCGGCACCCGCCACTTCGCCGAATTTGCCGCCATCAATGTAACATTCCGCGTTGCAGTCGCCGTTACCGGTGGTACAACTATTTGCATCTGGGCGGAAATAGCCTGAGAGATATAGCGACTCAAACTCGCCTCCAGTGATAGAAATGGGGCGATGAGGTGTAGGGCTTTGTTTGTCCATGTGTGCTCCATTACTAAGCATCTTGAACCACACATTGTCACCAAAAAGCATGTATTTTGTTTTATTGTTATAGTTCTCGCCAGAACCTGTGTTGTTGGCCACGAATTGTTCGATGACGCCTCCCATGAAGATGACGGGAGCCAGCGATTTGTCCTTGTAGCTGTGCTCAAATTGTCCGTACTTGATCAACCCGGTGGTGGTGATCTCAAACCATCCTCTGGGTGTACAGTTGCCGGGGATGCCGAGGTCGGCATTTGATGCCATCTTGTGCGCCATGACCATGCCGGGTACCGTGATGAAGTCGAAGCGGATGGGAGAAATCTGTTGGTTCTTGCCGCTTCGATAGATGAGACAATAATCGGGTTCGTTGTCCTGATCAAGGTCGATAGACATAATGGAGAATGGTTTTGTGTCTTTTGATATTTCAGGGCCAGTTTTACCTAATGTGGCATGGTGGTGATAGTTGCCCACCAGTACTACGGCATAGTCATAGACCGTGGGTGACGACACATCGGTTAATGCCGCCAAGGCATTGCCGGCAGTGGTGTACACCACTTGATTGCTACCATTGAAGATATATGTATTGCCGTTGGTATAACGTTGCCCGGCCACCTGTGTCAGGTCGTCGTTGTTATTGTATCCGTAGCGGTCGTAGCAGGCGTCGGAGAGATAGGCCGCTATGCCCCAATAGGGTTCAATGGTGATGCCTGTCACGCCGGTGGGCACATTGAAGTAGGCTCCTTGGGCGAAGACGCGGCCGCTGATGCTATAAAGGTCTTTGGCGTAGGTGTCGCGGTCGGCGAAGTCGTAATAGGGGGCATCATAATTCGTCGAGGTGGTGAAGTCGGCTGCGACTCGCTCTCCCTGTGTGCCACCGGCGACAGCGGTGATTTTCCATCCGGTCACCACCCGGTTGCCAGTATAGTTGCCGCTGCCCACGTCGTTGTAGTAGGGCAGTTGCACCTTGTCGTAGTTGAAGTTAAAGTTGGCCGTGTCTTTGTCGGTACGGCGGAGGGTGAGGCTAGTGGTCGTAACGGTGGCGCCGGTGGGCTTGGTCTGTCCTCCGCTCGTCGTGTTCGACTCGCTGATGGTCACCGTAAGCGTACCAAGGTCTTTACCCTCGTTCTCATTGGTGACGGCAGTGCGCAGCACACGGTCCCCCGTCTGAGGGTCGTTGGTGTAGAGGGAGTCGTAGTTCACCACCGAGGGATATTTACCCTGCTCTTTCAGGATGGGATAGGGCGCCACGCTGCGGTCGAGCACCCATTTGAGCATTTTGTCGTGGGCGTCGGCCTGAACCGAGCCAAATACATACCAGCTGGCCAACTCGCGGGTGGAGTTGAGCAGGTGACGGTAGAACTCGAAGCGCACCAGAAAACGACGTTCGGCAGCCAGAGCGCAGTTGTATTTTGTAATATGGCGTCCTTCGGAAAAGGGCGCTTCGTAGAGGAAGTAGTTATAGTTGTTGAGACGATTGCTGTTGTTGTTATTGTAGTCGTTGCTGATTTCCAAGCCGCCATAGATGGGGGCGATGGTGTTATTTAAGGCTATGTCGCCGTAGAACATGCAGTTCATCACCATCGTTCTTAAGTCGTTGTACTTG
The DNA here is from genome assembly GCA_937884485.1 of uncultured Bacteroidales bacterium. Lineage (GTDB taxonomy): Bacteria > Bacteroidota > Bacteroidia > Bacteroidales > P3 > Colimorpha. Next base: position 61,772 of record CALGCG010000072.1, on the reverse strand, counting down.
GAAGCGTAATTGTTGTAGCCCACAATGCCGCCTTTCTCGGTACCGCTGGTGATGTCAGCGTATGAATAGCAGTTGACGACGCGGGGCTTGTCGGTTGCATTGGTGCCGTCGAGCAGGCCCACGAGGCCACCGGTGTAGCCTGTGCCGCCCACCGAGCCGGCGAGGATGCCGACATTGTAGATGCGCGCCGCGCCATTGGCGGTGCAGGCGATGGCACCGGTGTTGCCGGTGTGCCCGCTGATGGCGACACTCTCAATCACCAGGTTCTTCACCGTACCCGCGAGGATGTTGAAGAGGGGGGCGGAGAGGTTCGTGATGCGATAGGGCATGTGCGTCTCGGGATTGATGGCGGCCTCGAGGGTGCCGCTGAAGGAGGAGATGGTGGAAAAAGAAGAGGCGTCGATATCAGCAACAATCTTGTAGTTGCCAGTGGGCGAGATGCTTCCCAAAGATGTGATTTCCGTCTGTGCAGAGACACCGATACCCACGAGTAGCATTAGGCACAGGAGCAAGAGCCGTACGACCCCAGTAGTTTTTATAGTGACAACGTTGTAATACATATATTTACAAACAATTCACCTTAGTAATAAAACGTGCAAAAATACAACTTTTTTTTGATATCGCAAAAAAATATCCTTTTTTGACAATTTTTTTCACCCCATCCGCCCAATGGACAGCGGGAGATGCCGCATGCACGAACCACCCACAGGTGGGTGTATGGTGGGCGTATGGTCGAAGTATAGTCACAATACAAGAGTCGACAGGGAGTTTGCCTGGTGTATTCCCTTGGGGGAAGCGGACTCAGGGAATAGACACATCTATCTGTCCGTTAGGCAGATGGAGCATTTTTCATATCTATACAACTTTATATTATCTCGATAATTTTTTATCATACACAATAAATAAAAAGAAATGCCGTTAGGAGAAAAATCATTATGGGAGTAATAGCACGACAGAGCATCAAAGGGGCGGTGGCCAACTACCTTGGGGTGGCCATTGGTTTCTTTGTCTCCTTTTTCGTACTGACGCGGTACCTGACGCAGGAGGAAATCGGCCTCACGCGCGTCATGGTCGACGCGGCGCTGCTCTTCTCCTCCCTCGCCCAGCTGGGCACCAACGCCAGCATCGTACGCTTCTTCCCGTGGTTCAAGAGCGAGAAATCGGAAACCTCCATCCCCAACCACGGCATCTTCGGCCTCAGCATGCTGGTGCCGCTGGCGGGCTTCTCCCTGTTCGCATTGGCATTCCTCATCTTCCGTGACCCCTTGTTGACGGTCTATGCCATGAAATCGCCCCTGGTGGCCGACTACTTCTACCTCATCCCCATGCTGACCTTCTTCGCGCTGTACACCACGGTGTTCGAGACCAACGCCTCGGTGTTGCTGCGCATCACGGTGCCCAAACTGGTGCGCGAAGTCGGCATCCGCCTCTTCAACCTGGCGGCCTACCTGCTCTACGGCTACGACCTCATCTCGCTCGATGTCTTCGTGTGGCTCTTCTGCGGCAGCTACGGCCTGGCCATGGTGCTGAACCTGATGTACCTGCGCAGCCTGGGCCGTATATCGTTCCGCCTCGACCGCAACTTCCTCGACCACGGCAAGGTGCGCGAGATGGCGCGCTACTCCCTCTTCATGACCGCCACGGTGCTCGCCGGCAACATACCGCTCTTCAACTCCCTCTTCCTCGGCGCCAAGGCGGGCCTGGCGCTGACGGGCGTCTACACCATAGCGTCCTACATCGCCAACGTCGTCGAGGTGCCCTACCGCAGCCTCGGCGTCATCTCCCGCCCGGTGATAGCCACCGCCGTCAAGGAGGAGGCCTGGGACGAGGTGAACCGCCTCGGCAAGCAGGTCAGCCTCCACCAGTTCATCGTCAGCACCTCCATCCTCTACCTCATCTACATCAACCTCGACACCCTCTTCGCCCTCATCCCCAACGGCGCCGACTATGCCGCGGGCAAGAGCGTCGTCCTCATCCTCGGCCTGGCCAAGGTCGTCAACTCCTCCCTCTCCGTCTGCACCGACATCCTCAACTTCTCCAAGCACTACGCCTGGAGCCTCCTCTACATCGCCATCCTCACCCTCGCGGCCATCGGTCTCAACAGCTCCCTCATCGGCCCCGACAGCGCCATCGAGGGAGCCGCAGGCGCCACCCTCATCTCCTACATGGGCTACTTCGCCCTCCTCATGCGCCACCTCTGGACCCAGGACGTCAACGTCCTCACCTGGGGGCACCTCAAGATGGTGGCCATCATGACGGCCATGGCGGCGCTCTACGTGGCATGGACCGCCATCGTCGAACCCGCCTTGGGCATGCACCCCCTCCTGGCCGCCGTGGTGCGCACCGCCATCCTCGGCGCCCTGCTGGCGGCAGCCATCCTGGGATGGAAAGTGTCGCCGACGGTGAACAACATGCTCCACGAATTCAAAAAAAAGTTGTAACTTTGCACCCGTTATGTTAGATAAATTAGAAGCCATATACGCTCGCTATCAGGAGATTGAGCAACAGATGAACGACCCGCAGGTCACTGCGGACATGAAACGCTACGTCAAACTCAGCAAGGACTACAAGGACCTGCAGCCCGTGGTCAAAGCCTACCACGAGTACAAGTCGCTGCTGGACACCATCGCCGAGTGCCGCGACCTGCTGGAGAACGAGAAAGACCCCGAGCTGCGCGACATGGCCAAGGAGGAACTCGCCGCCAGCCAGGAGCGCCGCGAGAAGATGGAAGACGACATCCGCATCCTCCTCATCCCCGCCGACCCGCAGGACTCCAAGAACGCCGTCGTCGAAATCCGCGGCGGCACCGGCGGCGACGAAGCCTGCCTCTTCGCCGGCGACCTCTTCCGCATGTACACACGCTTCTGCGAGAAGAAACACTGGAAAATCGAAGTCAACGACTTCAACGAAGGCACCTCCGGCGGCTACAAGGACATCTCCTTCACCGTCAGCGGCGAGGGCGTCTACGGCCTGCTGAAGTACGAGAGCGGCGTGCACCGCGTGCAGCGCGTCCCCGCCACCGAGACGCAGGGCCGCATCCACACCTCCGCCGCCGGCGTCGTCGTGCTCCCCGAAGCCGAGGAGTTCGACGTCGAGCTCAACCCCGCCGACATCAAGAAGGAAATCTTCTGCGCCTCGGGCCCCGGCGGCCAGAGCGTCAACACCACCTACAGCGCCGTGCGCCTCACCCACGTGCCCACGGGCATCGTCGTCTCCATGCAGGATCAGAAGAGCCAGATCAAGAACATGGAGAAAGCCATGGCCCTCCTCCGCACACGCCTCTACGAGCGCGAGTACAACAAATACATGGAGGAGATGTCGAGCAAGCGCAAGACCATGGTGGCCACCGGCGACCGCAGCGAGAAGGTGCGCACCTACAACTACCCCCAGAGCCGCGTCACCGACCACCGCATCGGCTGGTCCATGCACAACCTCCCCGCCTTCATGGACGGCGACATCGAGGACTGCATCGAAGCCCTCCAGCTTGCCGAGAACGCCGAGAAGCTCAAAGCATCGGTGGGCTAACCCCGCCACCGGCAGGCACCCGACTCGCCCCCGATTCGCCCTTTCTTCGGCCCTTCTTATATAGTTCCTATATCGTTCTCATATAGTTCTTATATAGTTCTTATATACCGCATATAAGAACTATATAAGAACTATATAAGAAGTATATAGGAAGGGGCGAATTGGGGGCGAATAGGGGCCCTCGCCGGGGCGGAAAAAAGGGGGCGCGGAGGGAAAGGTAATAAACAATCGGCTTTTGATAACTTGTCGGCACGGGGGTGCTGCGGATGTGGGAAAAGTTGTATTTTTGCATCTTGGAAAATAATGTAATTTTTTGAGATATGAAATGTAGATTTTTCTTTTTGATGGCCTGCATGATGCTGACAACCACGCTTCTGGCGCAGAAGCCGAAGTCGGTGCAGTTCAATGCCGCCACGCTGGCCGACGAGCTGCTGGAGTACATGAACGGCAGCACGCAGGACAAGGACCGGCAGAAGGAGAACACCAAGGTGCTGAAGGAGTTCAAGTCGGTATACGTCGACTTCGACAGCGGCCTTCAGGAGCGCCTGACGGCGGTGTACAACTATGCCGTGAAGGCCAAGATGAAGGGCAACCCCGAGATGTGCGGCCTGACGAAGATGCTGACGACGATAGCCACCACGCCCTCGGGCGGCGAGAATGTGGCGGGGGCCTACAGCAACGCCCCGAACCTGGAGGGCTTCGTGCTGTCGCTGGAAACCTTCGCCAAGCGCAACGCCAAGGCGAAGGCCGTGACGGAGTATGTGGCGTTCTGCGAGGGCCTCTTCGAGAGCCGCGTGCTCTACCACTCGGGCTCGTGCGAATGGCGCTTTGCGCCGCACACCCCCTTCCGCCTGACGGTGGACGACGGGGTGCCGCTGGTGCACTTCGAGTCGGCGGCCGACCTGCACTACGCCTCGGCCAAGGACGAGGGCGTCATCAAAGGCACGCGCGGCGTGTACAACTACAAGGAGAACGAATGGCACGGCGAGGGCGGCCGCCTGGAGTGGACCCGCGCGGGCCTGGCAGCCGGCGAGTGCTATGCCGACCTGGGCCGCTACACGGCGGAGACCAAATTCCCCAAGTTCAAGGCCGACTCGGTGGCCTTCGTCAACACCCACTATTTCGCCACGGCCATCCGCGGCCGCGTGGAGGAGCTGCTGGATTCGCCCAAGGAGCCCGGCAAGTACAGCTATCCGCGCTTCCGCTCCTACCAGCGCGACTTCGTCATCAAGGACATCATGCCCGGCGTGGACTACAGCGGCAGCTTCATGATGAACGGCTCGAAGTTCATCACAGCCTCGAGCAAACACCCGGCACGCCTCACCTTCAACCAGGACGGCCGCGCGCGGCTGACGGTGTCGTCGATGAAGTTCACCATCACGCAGCAGCGCATGACGGCGGAGAACGCCTCGGTGGCGCTGTATGTCGGCGAGGAGGACTCGATTACCAACAACGGCATCCTGGTGCGCTACCTGCCGGACGAGAAGCAGGTGGTGCTCGTCAACGACTCGAAGCGCAACTTCTACAGTCCCTACAACGACACCTACCACAACCTGGACATCTACAGCGAAAGCATCACGTGGCGCATGGAGCAGGGCGACTTGCTCTTCTCCAACCTCACGTCGAGCAGCAATGCCAGCACCACGAGCTTCGAATCGAGCAACTACTACACCTACAAGAAATACCGCGAAATCAAGGGCATCGACCAGAAGAGCCCCGTGGAGCGCGTCTATGAATACGCCGACGGCCACGGCTCGGTCTTCTCGGCGCAGGGCCTTTCGAACGCCATAGGCCTTGACATGAGCCAGACGCTGCTGCTGATACACACCCTGTCGAAGCACGGCCTGGTGACCTTCAACGAAGGTACCAACCGCGTCACCATCAAGGACAAGCTGGTGGACTACCAGAAAGCCTCGACCAAAGCCAAAGGGTTCGACTACGACGCCCTGGCCATGGAGTCGACGACCGCGGGCACCAACGCCCGCCTGAATTTTGCCGACAACGCGCTGACCATCCGCGGCGTGGCGCCCTTTGTGGTGAGCGACAGCCAGTCGGTGATGATATACCCCGACTCGCTGACGGGGCGCCAGGTCGTCGTGGGCCGCAACCGCACCCTCCACTTCTCGGGCCGCATCGACGTGGGCAAGTTCATGTTCACCGTCAAGGACTGCGACTTCAGCTACGAGAACTTCTCCTTCAACATGCCCAACATCCTCCGCATGGAGTTCTATGTGCCCGACTTCAAGGTGCCCGACAAATACGAGCAACTGGTGCGCACCCCCCTGAGCAACCTCGTGGGCACACTGGAGGTGGACAAACCCGACAACCACTGCGGCATGGTGAAGAACAAGGAATACCCCATATTCAAGAGTTTGGAGAACAGCAATGTGTTCTACGACGCCAAGGACATCCAGGGCGGCCAGTATGTGCGCGACCGTTTCTACTACACCCTCCTTCCCTTCTCGCTCTACAGCCTGGGCGACTTTGTCACCGACAGCCTGCAGTTCACCGGCGTGCTCACCTCGGGCGGCATCTTCCCCGACATCGAGGAGCCCCTGCGCGTGCAGAAGGACTACTACCTGGGCTTCAACATACAGACCCCCCAGGGCGGTTACCCCGCCTATGGCGGCAAAGGCCACTACAGCAAGAAACTCAAGCTCGACCACAGCGGCCTGCGCGGCAACGGCACCCTGGACTACCTCACCTCCACCTCCAAGTCCAAGGACTACCTCTTCCTGCTCGACTCGACGGTGGCCGTCACCGACACCATCAGCGTGCGCGAGGAACAGGGCTTCCCGCAGATCAGCAACGGCCGTGCCAGCATGCACTGGCACCCGTATAAGGATTCGATGGCCGTGGCCACGGTGGACGGCGGACGCCCCTTCAAGATGTACCGCGGCGACGCCGCGCTGCGCGGCCGCGTGGACCTGATGCCCAAGGGCGCCGCAGCTGCCGGCGTGGCAGACGTGCGCGAGGGCACCTTCACATCGCAGCACTTCGCCCTGGCGGCAAGAGAGATGAATGCCGAGGTGAGCGACTTCACCCTGCGCAGCACACAGTACAAGGCCGTGGCCTTCAGCGCCCGCAACGTCAGCTCCAGCGTCAACTACGACACCCGCCGTGCCGACCTGCAGGCCAAACAGGGCCCCGTGCACAGCGACCTGCAGTTGGTGCAGTATGAAGCCTGGGCCGACCGCTTCAGCTGGGAGATGGACCGCAAGGAGCTGACGCTGGCCAACTCGGCCCGCGGCACCTCCGAGGGCCTCGACGCCCTGGAGCTGCGCCTGCGCCTGCCCAAGGCCGGCGACATGCCGGGAGTGCGCTTCACCAGCACCGACCCGGCACGCAAGAAACTTGGCTTCAACTCCCTGCTGAGCACATATAAATATAATGTCGGCGAACTGTCGAGCCAGGGCGTCTTCCTGGTCAGCGTGGCCGATGCCGCCATAGCGCCCGCCGCCGACACGCTGCACATCAGCAAGGGCGGCGAGATGCGCGTGCTGAACAACGCCCAGGTGGTGTTCAACCGCGACAGCGCCTACCACTACCTCACCGGCGCCGACCTCCTCATCGCCAGCGGCGAGAACTTCTCCGGCAAGGGCTACTACGACTTCCACAACGACCAGGAGAAGGCGCAGCGCATCTTTATGAAGAACATCGAGGTCAAGAACGGCGTCACCATGGCCAGCGGCGACATCAATGCCGAGCAGACCTTCACGCTCAGTTCGGCCTTCGGCTTCGCCGGCAAGGTGCGCCTCGAGGGCAACAAGCGCTGGCCGTGGTTCGAGGGCGGCGTGCGCCTCATCCAGCCCTGCATCCCCGAAGCGCAGCTGGGCCTGCTGGCCTACGCCGACTACACCGACCCGGAGCATGTGCATGTCACCGTGCCCGAGCTGCCCACCGACTGGAAGGGCAACCGCATCACGGCATCGGTCATCATGGACAAGAGCACCCTGCGGCCCCACGCCGCCTTCCTCACCAACGAGAAGGTGGCCGACAACGAGTTGCTCTCGGCCCACGGCGTGCTCACCTACCTCGGCGACCGCAAACAATACATGATTGGCTCCGAAGCCAAGGTCAGCGACCCCGACGGCATCGTGGAGCCCTACCTCTCGCTGTCGACGGAGGACTGCCTGGTTGAAGGCGAAGGACCCATGAACTTCGCCCGCCGCAAGACGCAGGCCTCGTTCTACTCCTATGGTTCCGCCACTGTTGGCATCAGCAGCGACAACGAGGACCAGATTACCTCGGTCTTCGGCTTCACCTTCCCCATCGACCAAAGCATTGTCAACGCACTGTACAACAACCTCAAGAATGAGTTGCGCCTGGCGCCCCTCGGCGGCACCACCAGCGCGGAGATGCGCCATGCCATGATGCACCACCTCGGACCCGAGAAGGGCGGCGCGGCCTATGCCGTCTACAGCGCCACGGGGCAGCTGGACAAGGTGCCGGAGGCCATGATGTCCACCATGCTCTTCGACAATGTGCGCTGGCAGTACAACCCCACCCTGGGACTCTACTGCGAAGGCAAGGTCGGACTGGTGAGCGTCGGCGACAACCCCATAGGGGTCACCGTCAACATGAAAGCCCAGATATACATGGAGAAAGGCAACCAGAAGATGAAGATCTATGTGGAAGCCGCCAAAGACCACTGGTACTTCTTCTACTACGACACCCAGGCACAGGACCTGACCATCTACAGCAGCTACGGCACGTGGGACGACCAGATCAAAGCCCTCACCACCGACCAGCGCAAGGTCAGCAAGGAAGGCCTCGGCACCTTCTTCTACCACGTGGGCAACGTGTCCAACTATGTGCAGAACAACTTCCTCGTCCCCTTCAGCCGTGCGGCCCATCCCGACGAGGACGGAGAGTAGTCCACAACACCCCTAAAACGGAAAAAACGGAGGCGGAACCATCGCGGTTTCGCCTCCGTTTTGTATTCGTCGCCGAAAAAATTTCACATGTTCAATAATCTAAAAATCAACTCTTAACTCACAACTCTTAACACATAACTGAAAAAAAGTTTTGCCATATCGGAAAATGTTCGTACCTTTGCACCCGCTTTCGAGAGAAAAAGATGAAAGTTTTGCCCAGGTGGTGGAATTGGTAGACACGCTACTTTGAGGGGGTAGTCGCCATAGGCGGTGCAAGTTCAAGTCTTGTCCTGGGCACGAAAGAAGAAAGACGTTCCAACGACGTCTTTCGCTTTCAAAGAAAGCTACCAGATGCCCGGGTGGCGGAATTGGTAGACGCGCACGTTTCAGGTGCGTGTTCCGAAAGGAGTGCAGGTTCAAGTCCTGTTCCGGGCACCAAAAAAAGAGAAGACCGAAAGGCCTTCTTTTTTTTGTTTCCCATCGCAGAACTTTCCAAAATTCCTTTAATTTTCAAACGATTGTATTTTTGTTAATAACTTAACGCAGTCGGTATAGTTTTTTTTTGTAACTTTGCATTCGCAACTCACGAGTTACCGATTTGCCCAAAAGAACACTTTTACAATCTAAAACCAAACCAGAACAAAACACAGGGTGTGCGGCCCTTACTTTTTGAGATAGTCCAGTTCCAATGTATTAGTTTTGGCAAGCCCGCAACCGCAAAAAACGATAGTAAACAGATAACGCATAATGATATGAATACAGCCCAAAATGACAGAACAGCAAATCTTCCACAAGGGAACACAATCGACGACCCGATAATCATTGATGGTCGAAGATTCCGGCCTCGTTGGGCAGATGTGTATGAATATCCTCCAAGATATTATTACGACGAGGAGACGGACACTTTATGCCTTGACGGATATTGGGGAGACATCCGTTTGACGGATGCCCCCGATGTTGTAATTGACGGCAAAAGTGAAGTGTCTATGTTTAGTCCAGCGGTAAAACACTTATACCTTGGACCCTACTTCTGTACGGATGACATCCGTCATGCTTATCCTATTTGTCTGTGCCCAGTATATGTCTCTCCAATGAACAGGGTCTATGCAGAGGTCAACAATATTCCCGTATACAAAAAGGACAACAAACCCGTCCTCCCCTCCCTGGGTGAAGGATTGTATAAGATTAATCGAGATGGGAAATGGGGTGTGATTGACGACAGCTTCAAACAGGTGATACCCTGCAAGTATGACGATATTCATATAACCCCCCAAGGCGCCTATACCGTAAAGAAAGACGGCGAGAAATACACTATCGACAAATCCGGCAATCGGATAAAATGATTTGACGGAGATGGTAACTGGTATGGAGTTATTACAGAAACCGACGGCGACCGTAGGACAGGTCGTGAAAGACTTGGAACTGACTGTGCCCAAGAGGCCAAATCTCCTTTTGGGGTATAGCAATGACGATTTCAAAGAAAGATATGTGAAAGGAGTCAAGCTGCAAAAGGGCATAGCCATACTGGAAACGACCTCGAAAAGAAATCGTGCGGCCACGGCAGATGTACTGCTGTCGGAATTCCGCACATTGGAAGCGTCGACGGGGGTAGTGTTGCAGGATGGATGGAGATTGTTGGACATCGAGCCGGTAAATTCTATATTCAAGCGTATTGACACATCGAAGGAAGAATTGGAATCACCGAATACCGAGGTAAAGGCAAGCGACACCATCTTTTGGTTCTCCGAAAATACCAATTATAGCCTGTTACTTCCGGGAAGAAAGGTGGGGATGCTTGTCACCACACAACAGACGGAGGCGGAATAAAAGAAATATATGAGGAGGAGTCCCCTGCTTACATAAAAATAAAGAAACAATGATTACAAAGAACAAGTGATAGTCGATTTGAGCTGCTTCGTGGCGAAATATCCGAAAAGATAGAAACAATAAAAATCAAGAAATAAGTCTTAAAACATAAACAGTTATGAGTAATTCACCTGAAAAGAAAGAGGCTTACAAAGCCGATGTGTCCTGTGTCCTCGCAAGAATGCACGACATCATTATGGGGATTACCCCGTGGAATCAAGCCGGTTCCCGTAAGGGAGTCATCGTCACCGATGATGGCATACACCTCGACTCCAATTTCGCCAAAGAGCATCTGAAATATGATGAGCTTAAAGAGAGTGGAAAGGTCAATGAGATAACGATTGACGGTTCTTGGCCGCTAAACAACGAAGTCGATGGTGCAGAAACCGCCTTGTGGAAGAAGCTTAAAGTTGAAGCTGGCAAGGTCAAGCAGGGACTGCTGGTCATCAACGTATGCGACATCAATATGTTTAAACATTGTTGGGAACTGAAGCAACTTGTCAAACAAGAGAAACTCGATTTCGGCGGATACGTCTTGCTGGTGCTTAAAGATATGGACTGGGAAAAGGACGTGAGAAAGTTCATCGAAAAGCTTGAAGACTCCAACAGCACTGAATTCAGGGATATGATGAAGGAATGGTATCAACTGATTTGAGCTACATAAATTATGGACAAAAACACATTAAAAGACCTGCTTGCATCACATTGTTTGCAAGGTCTGAAAGACGAAATAATGTTGATAGAGCAATATGTGGACGAGAATGAAGGGAATGGTGAAATCAGCGCTCTTAATTACAGGGATCATTACGAGAGATGGTTTAACAGCTACTCTGGGAAATTGACTCTTGTAGGATTATTCAACAAGACATCAAAAACCGAGGTATTCGCCAGATTACAAAGAGGTCTCACGTCAATTGAAAGAGATACATTCATTGTTTTGGAGAACACTCATTCTCTTGGGACTTATGTTGTGCTTGACCGAGAGTCGCATCTTTTTGGTCTTATAACAGAAAACAAAGAAGAAATCCTCCCGTGCATTTTCTCTAATATTTATGTTGCATTTGATTGGTTTGTCGAGGTCACTTTCGTTGGTCATAAATATTCGTTTTCGTTCAATTCAAAAGATAATTTCAGCAATCAGAACAGTCAAAAAGGTTGCTTTCAATATATGGATGGCGAAGCCAAAACCTATGAGATTACAAATGAGTTCGATTATCGTGGGAGCGACAATCCCTTGGAGCAAAAACTCTTTGAACTGTTGAATGAGAAACACAAATTAGTATCTACGGACAAACAATAATCAAGAACATCTTATGGCAAGATTTGAAGTTAAAGACGGGTATGGGATAATCCCAGCAGGTTCATTCAAAATATCGGATAATGCCTTCTTCGGATGTAATGATATGACGAGTATAGATATCCCATCTTCGGTCAGGGAGATTGGGCACCAATCCTTTGAGGAATGCTCTAATTTGAAGAACATAGAGATTCCTGAGTCGGTGGAAGTTATTGGTAAATACGTATTCCGCGGTTGCACGGGTTTAGAAAAAATTGATGTGTCACCTAAGAATAGGTATTATGAGTCACGTGCAAGATGTTCAATGGTACCAACCAACTGCAATGCTATTATAGAAAAGGCAAGCAATACATTGATATACGGATGCCAGAATACTGTTATTCCATCATCAGTGGCTGTAATAGGTCCGGCAGCGTTCTATCACTGCACAGGATTAAAAAAAATCGATATGCCAGAATCCGTAAAGGTGATTGAGGCTTATGCATTTGTGGATTGCAAAGGTTTGACAGAATTGGAGTTTCCTGACGATGTGATGCGCATCCGTGACGGAGCATTTTTGGGATGCACCGGTTTGAAGAGTATAGTGTTTCGTGGAGATGTTATGAAGATTGAAGACCGTGCATATAGCGGTTGCACTGGTTTGACAAGAATCGAGTTTCACGGGGAAGTTATGAAGATTGCTCATGATGCTTTTGACGAATGCGATTCGTTGGAACAAATCTTGGTGCCGATGGATACTGCGTTTTCATATAAACAACTGTTGCCGAACAAATATCACAGATTGATAGAAGAGGTTCATTTCAGTGATTAAAACAAATAACAATACGGAGGATATTGCATTTGTCTGCCTTGTCTTATAAATAATCATTGTAATATGCCAACATTCTATCACGGAACACACAAATTGTTCGATAAGTTCGACCTCTCACACGCTCTCGAAGGTGACGGAAAGGTCAAGTTCGGTTTCGGTGTTTATGTGACCTCGAAATATGAATCCGCCGTCCATTATTCGGCATCCAATAAGACGGCCACGGAGCACTACGTCTACACCCTTGAAGTCCCCGATAAGACGGCACAAAACCACATCGCATTCAAACAGCCGATAAACCCCTCAATAGTTGCAAAGGCGGAGAAAAAACTGGAACATCACATTCCGACGAAATTCACGGAAGATGGTAAGGAGTTTAGAAAGTATCTCGCCAAGGAACTGACGGGACATATAGACATCGAAGGTGAGAAGGCAGCATCGAAGTTCCTCGTGAGCATCGGCGTACTCTTCATCTGCTGGCCCTATTCGTGGAAGAATCCAACCCAGGGTGATAATATGGCGGTGCTTGACGAGTCGGTCATCACCATCACCAAAGTCGAAAAGGTCAATCCGGAGAAAAAATGAGTTTTTACAGCGTTGCACCATTCATCGAGAAGTACTACCCGCAGTACTATTCCATCGAGACCTATCCGGTGGACGATAGTATTCCAATACGGAAAGTCTCGGATGAATGGGGGATTCTCGGCAATTTTGCCCATACGCCGATAATATACGAAGGTATGACGTATAAGAGTGCCGAACAGCTGTTCCAGATGATGAAATTCACAGACGAAGATGTCCGACAGGCCGTCTATGATGCACCCAACCCCAAATATATAGCGAAACATTACGAGAAGACCCATAGACGGGACGACTGGGGTATGATCTTCGTGGATGCCATGAAACAGTGCCTTCAGCTGAAATATGAGCAAAGTGAAGAGTTTCGGGCGGCGCTGGAACAGAGCAAGGGCAAGCACATCGTCGAAGACCAAAGTTCGTTTAAGAAGAGTTGGGCCGACACTTGGGGTGTGAAAAAGCAGGGAGATTTCTACGTTGGCCCAAACTTGATGGGACGATTACTGATGGAACTTCGGGACAACGGTCGGCTTGAGTTTGTCCCAATTTCAATAATCGTATAGTTTATTCTTCTACTTTTACTTTCTTATCGTAATAGGTTGGCTGCCTCCTGGCGTTTACTCTCTTCGCCATAGTGCAAATACCAAGTGGTTATCTTCAGCATCAGGCTAACGAAAACATTGGGCATATTTTTGATCATGGTGGCCACATTTAGAGTATTTCGAAAAGGGTAAAACGGAAAATATCAACCACTACGGAGTAATGACGAATAATCAATTAAATCCTGTTCCGGGCACCAAAAGAGAGAAGACCAAACAAGGTCTTCTCTTTTTTTTATACCCTCCGCACATGTTAAATGTTGTTAAAACGGAATGGGCGATGTAGACTTTTGGCGAAAACGGCGTTATTTATATTGTATAAACTTTTATACGATGAGAAAGATATGTTTTGTCATGATATGGGCGGCGATGCTGGGTTTGGCGATGCCGATGAGGGGTCAGGAGACAGGAAACACGGTGCTGCTGACGGCGCATCTGGTGGACGGCTATGACGGGAAGGCGCTGCAGGCTCCGTGGGGTGTGAACTTCATCTGCGACGCCCTCGACAAGGCCGTCGTGGCCATGCCCGACTCTACGGGCTACATCCAATTGCGCCTGCCCAGAGGGAAATGCATCGTGATGGCGACATTCCATTACCCCGTCACCCTCGACCTTGCATCCGACACCGTCGTCGAGCGGCTGGTACTGGAGTCCGACATCTTCGACCAAGCCATAACGAACATCTACTTTTCGCGCCACAAGAAGGACAGCGCCCTGCACGCCGAGGAGGCCCTGCTAAAAGCCGATCTGCACTACGTCGACACCTCCTTACACTTCCTCGACCCGGACCCCAACTACTACCAGCTGGCCTACCTCTACGAACGCGACCTGCACTATCCCCTGCCCCGCTGGCGCACCTTCAGCCGTGACTCCGCGCTCCACTACCTCCGCTACAGCTACCACCAGAACCCCGGGCGCTACGACTACCTCTACTACTCCATCCGCCAGCTGGAGCACGCCCTCGGCCTGCCGCACGACCGCAAGGTGCGCCGCCCCAAGGCGCCCGACAGCCGCTGGTACGTGCCCATGCCCGAGGTGAAGGACGGCTGGATCGACGACACCGCCACCTCCTACACGGACCTCTTCGCCAGGGCCCGCAACATGAGCCACCACCTCTCCCTCGAGCTGGCCCCGCAGGGCGAGAAGAGCCTCGTCTACCCATGCCGCAAGAAACCCGCCGTGCGCATACTCTACTACGGCGGCCTGGGCAACAGCACCGCCATCCGCATCGAGGACGGCCGTCTGCACTACGCCTCCTGCGACGACCCCTGGTACGCACCCGCCGAATCCCGCTGGCGGGAACGCTGGAGCGCCAAGCTTTCGCGCGCCGAGACGGACACCATGCTCGCCTGCCTGGACTCGCTGCACCTCCTCGGCAACCAAAACTACCTGGCGGACAATATCGCCATCGACGCACAGAACATCCACATCGAGTACACCGACCAGACAGGCTACCACTACGTCGACTGCTTCGCACCCCACAAGCATCCCGAAACGGCACCCATCCACCGCTACCTCGACCGCCTCTTCCGCCGCCACACGCACCGCCTCACCCTCGGCCCCATAGTGAACGGCCCTTACAACCACGGCGGCCGCTACACCATCGACGGCAAGAACATCCACCTTGAAGCCAACGACAGCGGTTTCTCCCCCAGGCGCTTCCGCCTACCGGAGGGCACCTACAGCGTCCGCGCCGAGGCTCCTGGCTTCGAGCCGCAGGAGTTCCGCCTTCACCTGCAGGGCGACACGGCCATCGACACCCTCCGCCTCAAACACCGGAGCATCGACCTGCAGGTGAACCTCCTCTTCCCCGGCGGCGCCGAACTGAACGGTCCCATGCTGCTCTATGTCGAGGGCGTGGACACCGCCATCGTCGAGGAACAACCCGGCCCGCGCATCGGGGTGGGCAGCTACCCCGCGGTGTTCCGCCATGTGCCCGCAGGCTCGCGATGCTTCATCGTGGAAGACAGCAAGCGCGTAGGGGGCTACTTCCACACCCCGTTGCTCTACATCACCGACAGCCTTGAGGATGCCGACAGCCTCACCATGACCCTCGACCACAGCCGCCGTCCCTTCCGCTCAGCCCGCGAGAAGGACAGCACCCTCCGCGCCGAAGAGCGGATGATGCACCTCTCGGGCTTCGACTGGTCCGAAGAACTCGGCAAACTCTACTACCACGACTTCCTGCTCTTCCGCATGCCGCCCTGGCAGACCTTCGACAGCGCCCGCTCCGAGGCCCATCTCTACCTTGCCGGCACCTACCTCCTCCACCCCGACAAGCACTACCTCTACTACCCCCTCCGCCAACTGGAAATCTTCGGCAACCAGAAAGCCGACCCGTCCCTCCAGCCCCCTGCCGAAGACACCCTGCGCTACCTGCCCCTGCCGGTCGACGACCTGACACCATACTCCGACCAAGACATACTCACCCCCTTGGAAGAGAACCACAAAGAGGCACAGCGGATGTCCGAATGGCTGACCCTCATGGACGAACCCACGCTGCTGCACCCCAGGCGCCAAGGCCCCGTGCTGCGCCGCCACAGCACCACCTCGCACCACGACGAACTCTACTGCCTCCGCATCGAGAACGACACCCTCTACACGAAGCACCTCTTCAACACCTTCGGGCTAACCGACCCCTTCGACACCACCATCGACCAAGAGCCCTCGCACTACCCCGACACGCTCGTCGTCGCCCGGCGGGCGCTGACCCCCGCCGAGCGCGACACCCTCCGCCTGCTCCTCCGCGCCATGGCCGACGAATACCTCGACGGCACCGTGGGCACCAGCGGAGGGATGCATGCCGTCATGGAAAGCTACGAATACATCGTCGACGGCGAGTTCCGCTACGTCCGCAGCCTGGCGCCGTACAGCGTGCCCCTGCTGCGCCGCCTCGACGAATGGCTAAATAACATAACAGAAAACTAAACACCACACTATGCTCACTACCACACACATCGTCGGCATTATTGCCACCATTGCAATCCTCATTTCCATCAGCATTCTCTCCGGCCGCAAGGTGAAGGATGCGCGCAGCTTCGCCACGGGCGGCAAGTCCGGCTCGTGGATGGTCTGCGGTGCCATTCTGGGCACCCTCGTCGGCGGCCAGTCCACTATCGGCACTGCCCAGCTGGCCTTCTCCTTTGGCCTCTCGGCATGGTGGTTCACCCTTGGCGCCGCCCTGGGGGCCTTGTTGCTGGGCCTCGGCTACGCCCGTCCCATCCGCAACAGCGGATGCATCACCCTCATGGAGATTGTTCGCCAGCAGTATGGCCCCAAGGCCGAGACCGTGGGGTCCATCCTCTTCCTGGTGGGCATCTTTATCAGCATCACCTCGCAGCTCCTCTCCTCGTCGGCACTCATCACCAGCCTGCTGGGCCTGCCCGTTCTTGCCGCTCTGGCCATCGGGGCCGTGCTCATAGCCCTGCTGGTCATCTCTGGCGGCATACGCAGTGCCGGGGCCAGCGGCATCGTCAAGCTGGTGCTGCTCTACATCTGCTCTCTGGCTTCGGGCATCGTCGTATGGCACATCGGCCACGGACTGGACGGCATCCACGAGAGCATCGAAAGCATCTACACCGCGCCCCAGCTGGCTGCGATGAACGACCTCACCGACGCGGAGAGCATCCACCACCGCTACGGCAACCTCCTTGCCCGCGGGCCGCTGAAAGACCTTGGCGGCTGCCTGTCGCTGATGCTCGGCGTGGTGTGCACACAGACCTACGCCCAGGCCATCTGGTCGGCCTCCAGCACCGCCAAGGCCCGCAAGGGTGCCGTGCTCTGCGCCGCCCTCATACCCGTCATTGGTGCCGCCTGCACCCTTGTGGGCATGTACATGCGTGGCCACTATGTCACCGCCGCCGAGCTGGAGGCCCTGCATCTCCACGGCGAAACGCTGCCTGCGGGCATCGGCGTGCTGGAGAACTCCCTGCAGGCGTTCCCCACCTTCATCATCGCCCACCTGCCGGCATGGCTTGGCGGCATAGCCCTGGGCGCACTGCTCATCAACATCCTCGGTTGCGGCAGCGGCCTGGTGCTCGGCGCCGCCACCATCGTGACGCGCGATGTGCTGCATGTGGACTACAACAACGGCCGCAGGGCCCTGCGCTCCATGCGCCTGACCATCGTGGGCATCCTGCTGCTTGGCATCGTCGCCTCCCATTTCATGAGCGGCGTGTTCATCAACGACCTCGGCTACCTCTCGCTGGGCCTGCGGGCGGCAGCCCTGCTGCTGCCCCTGAGCTTCGCCCTGTGGTTGCCCGGGCGCTTCAGCTCGCGCTCCGTGACCCTCTCCATGCTTGCCGGCACCGTCACCATGCTCCTCGCCGGACTCCTGGGGCTGTCTCCCGACCCCATGTACTACGGCCTCGCCGCCTCGGCCATGGTCATCTTCGCAACCAACCGCAAACAATAATAAAAGGTATCAATTATAAAAAAGGCCACCCGGATGGGTGGCTTTTTTTGTTTTCAGTAGTTGAACTTGATGTCCTTGACGTTTAGCTGTATCTCCGTGCGGCCTCGCCAATAGTTCTCCTCCAACTGGTAGCATAGATCGAATCGGTCGGTGCGCATGCGGGGCAGACATTCGCCCATCTGGAAGGCGATGGCCGGATAGGGGGCCGACCGCTCGGCAATGGGGATTGCGTTGAACTTTAGATGGTTGGTGCCCACAATGCGGGCATTTCCAGTGTCCACAAGCTCGCGCGTAACAAAAACCGGCACATTGTTCTCCGGCCCGAACGGGGCAAACTGCTTGAGGATGCGCAAGAACTTGGGCGTAATCTGCGAGAACCCCAACTCGGCGTCAACCTCAATCTCGGGCATAGCCTCTTCGGCGCCCATGCCTTCGCGCACGAGCTGTTCAAAGCGGTCGACAAAAGCGCGCATGTTCTCCTGCCGCAGCGAGACACCGGCAGCGCACTTATGGCCGCCGAAATGCTCCAGCAGGTCGGCGCACTTCTCCAGGGCCTCGTGCACATCGAACTCCTTGACGGAACGGGCCGAGCCCGTAATGAGGTCGTCGCTGCCCCGGGTGAAGACAATGGTGGGCTTATAGTAGGCCTCGACGATGCGGCTGGCCACTATACCCACCACCCCGCGGTGCCAGTGCTCGTCGAAGAGCACCAGCGACTGGCGACCCTTGTAGAAGGGGTCGTAGTCGATGCGGCGCTTGGCCTCCTCGGTGGCGGCGGTGTCAAGGTCCTTGCGCTCCAGGTTGTACGAATTGATATCGTCAGCCAGACGGCGTGCTATGGCGGGGTCCTCGGTGAGCATGAGACGCACCGAGTCGAAGGCCGAGCGTATGCGCCCGGCGGCATTGATACGCGGTCCGACAAGGAAAACCAGGTCGGTGATGGTGAGCTCCTTCTCGAAGTAGCCGCTCTTGCCCCTGTCGGTCTGCTCCGACTGGTCCGCGGCTTCGGGCTGCTCGGCCTTGCGGCGGTCCACATGGCCATACTTGAGGATGGCCTCGATGCCGGGGCGCGGCTTGGTGTTGAGCACACGGAGGCCGAAGAACGCCAACACGCGGTTTTCGCCCATGATGGGCACGATGTCGCTGGCGATGCTCACGGCCACAAGGTCGAGGTACTTCAGCAGACGGAGTTTGAGCTCCTCCTGACGCTGACGGCGCGGGGTGTCGAGCTGCTCGGGCAGGTCGCACAGACGCACCCCCATGCGCTGCTCGAGGTGGGCCTCGACGATTTTGAAGCCTATGCCGCAACCGCTGAGTTCCTTGTAGGGATAGGGGCAGTCCTCCTGCTTGGGGTCGAGGACGGCCACAGCCTGCGGCACCTCGTCGCCGGGCAGGTGGTGGTCGCCGATGATGAAGTCGATGCCGTTCTGCTTGGCATAGTCCACCTGCTCCATGGCCTTGATGCCACAGTCGAGGGCGATGATGAGTTTGACCCCGGTCTCGCGGGCATAATCGATGCCCTGATAGGAGATGCCGTAGCCCTCGCGTTCGCGGTCGGGGATGTAGAAATCAATATTATGGTCCATTTCCTTGAGGTAGGAATAGACCAGCGCTACGGCCGACGTGCCGTCGACATCGTAGTCACCATAGACCATGATTCGCTCTTGGTTTTTGATAGCCTCGTTGATACGCTCGACGGCATTGCGCATGCCTTTCATCAGGAAAGGATCGTGGATTTGGTCTAACCCGGGGCGGAAGAAGCGACGTGCCTCTTCAAAGGTGGTTATGCCCCGCTCCACGAGCAGCGTGGCAATGTTTTTGTCGACACCCAACGACGCAGCTAATTTCCCAACAGTCTCTAAATCATAATCTTCTCTAATTATCCAACGTTTTTCTTTCATATTTTTCTGGGTGTAAAGATACGACCTTTTTCCGATTTGTGCAAAAAAAAATTTCAACAACGGAAAAAAAAGAAAGCCCTGTCGCCCTTCTACCAAACAAGCCCCAACCTCGACCCATGTCATATAGTATTCATATAGTTCTCATATAGTATTCATATACTGTATATAAGAACTATATGAGAACTATATGAATACTATATAAGAACAGTCGAACAAAACACCTCTTTGACACATATCATTCACAAATATTTTTTTACTGTATTTTACTTTAATTGTGTTTGATTTTTTTCTTCTTTTCAGAAAATTCTTTTATATTTGCAAGAGAAAGAGAATCTTTCGTATTATTACAAAACCCACACAATCAACCAACTAGATAAATATAGAAAGAATGTCGCTAAAAAAGAAAGCATTATTAATCGTTGCCTTGTTTGTTTGTGTTTGCTCTACGCAAGCACAATATCCCTCATGGGAAGATTATCCGTTCTTGTACAAATACAGATGGGACTCTGTCGGCGTTGCTTACAATGGGGACACATGCATGGTGGAGGATTACATTACCGAAAAATCTCGCGATAACCGACCCAAAGAAATCGCCTTTTACCAACACACCGACACTCCACTTAGAGCCGTCGGTATAGCGTGGGGATATTTGCCGGCCACAATAGAACACTCATATTGTCTGTCTTTGTATGAATCTGATTTAAAAACAAAACTTGCTGAAACTCATAGCGGATACTTTAGCGCTTATTTTTATGAATGGACTTCTGATACCAATTATCATCTATTAGATTTGCCCGGGAAAAAGACGATGCACACAAATTTCATTCTAGCAATACCGATTCCCCAAATGTTTCTCAAATATGCTTACTTTGATACTCCCGTTGAGGTGGATGGCGATTTCTACCTTGGATTCTACGAGATTCGTAACTCGAATAATTATACGGCAAATTTCTCATATATCCACGAATTGCACAATGCTCCATACCACATTGGGAACTATCCTTACAAACTGAGGAGAGACTCCGGATGGGAGGACGATACGCTTGACCGTGAGTTACCCGAGATTTTCCTTATCATTGAGCCGGAGTGCAGGGCGGTTGAAAGCATATCGGTGACGGCAGATTCTACCGGATGCATCCACGCAGTATGGGACAGCCTGCCATGGCAGGACCTCTGGGTAGCGCACCTTGAAGGGCCTTCGGGCGAAAGGTACGACACCCTTGACACCACCGCCCATACCTACTGCGGGCTCAACCCCAACGAGCACTACGAACTCAGCATTCAAGCTCGCTGCTATCGTCCCGGAGGGCGCACCTGGGCGCAATGGAGTCCCTCGGTGTCCCTCGGCAGGGCTGGCATACCTTTCGTGGATGGCGCCAACGCACATCTGAAGGTTTTTCCAAACCCAGCGACGGGGAGCCTCACCGTGGAGGGCGAGGGAGGACGACTGCAACTGATAGACCTTGAAGGGCACGAGGTGATGAGCCGCGACCTGCCGGCAGGATGCCGACGCTCGACGCTCGATGTTTCCGCCCTACACAGAGGTGTGTACATTCTGCGACTGTCCACTGATACGGGTACGGCGACGCAACGTGTGGTACTCATGTAGAGTGCATCCATATTTCGGCAAGCTCCCTGCTTGCGACCATGGGGATGATGATTTTATCGACCCCTCCTACAATATTCTGACGGCTGCGCCGTTATACAGGGAAAAGAGATAAAAGGAAATGAACATTGCAGCATTGGTATCCGGGGGCGTGGACAGCTCGGTGGTGGTGCACCTGCTGAAGGAGCAGGGCGTGACGCCCGACATCTTCTATATCCGCATCGGAATGGAGGACGAGGAGGGCTACATCGACTGCCCCGCCGAGGAGGACATAGAGATCACACAGTGGATAGCCCACCACTACGGATGCCGCTTCGAGGAGGTGAACCTGCACAAGGAGTACTGGGACAACGTGGTGTGCTACACCATAGAGAGCGTGCGCCAAGGGCTGACGCCGAACCCCGACGTGATGTGCAACAAGCTCATCAAGTTCGGCGCCTTCAACGACCGTCGCGGCAAGGACTATGACCGCATCGCCACGGGACACTATGCGCAAATTGAAAATTTAAAATTGAAAATTGAAAATCCGGCCGGCGCGGCAGCATGTTCTCCGCTCTCCACTCTCCACTCTCCACTCGTCACCTTCCTGGCCACCGCCAAGGACCCGGTGAAGGACCAAACGGACTTCCTCTCGCAGCTGAGCTACGAGCAAATCAGCAAGCTGATGTTCCCCATCGGGGGGATGAGGAAGAGCGAGGTGAGGGAGATTGCCGCCAAGGCGGGCCTGCCCAGCGCCACGCGCAAGGACTCGCAGGGCATCTGCTTCCTGGGCAAGATCAACTACAACGACTTCATCCGCCGCTACCTGGGCGAACGCGAGGGCAAGATTGTGGAGCTGGAGACGGGCCGCGTGCTCGGCACCCACAAGGGCTACTGGTTCCACACCATCGGCCAGCGCAAAGGGCTCTACCTCAGCGGAGGGCCGTGGTTTGTGGTGAGGAAGGACGTGGAGGAGAACGTGCTCTATGTGTCGCAAGGCTACGACCCCAAGGAGCAGTACGGCGACCGCATCAGGCTGATGGGGTTCCACCTGCTGAGCGGGAAGTGGCCCAAGCCCTCAACCTCCCCCGTGGAGGGGAGCTGCTGCGGAGCGCTGCTGGACCACCTGCCGGAAGGCGAGGTGGAGATGACGTTCAAGATACGCCACACGCCGGAGTTCCACCCCGGAGTGTTGCACCGGACGGACGACGGGCTGGTCGTCATCGAGAGCGGCGAGCCGATACAGGGCATCGCCGCCGGCCAGTACGCCACCATCTACGACAAGGAGGCCCACCTGGTGCTGGCCACGGGGATGATATGTTGATTGGTTTATTGGTTTAAAACAGGGTAATCGTGAATCTGTTCTATTGCAAAGATATAACGCCCGAGGGCTACGCCACACTGGATGCCGAGGAGAGCCGCCACGCGGTGCGCGTGCTGCGCCTGCGCGAGGGCGACACCCTGCACGTCACCGACGGCCAGGGGCACCTGTACGAGTGCCGGGTGGTGGAAGCCAGCGACAAGGCCTGCACCGTAGAGACACAGCATGTTGCGTCTCCTCAAGCGATGTCGGCATCTGAGACGCAGCGTGCTGCGTCTCTACATTTGGCGGTGGCTCCGACAAAGAACCCGTCGCGCATGGAGTGGCTGGTGGAGAAAGCCGTGGAAGTGGGCGTGGGAGAGATTACCCTGCTGGACTGCGACCACTCGGAGCGTTCGTTCCTGAAGACCGACCGCCTGGAACGTCTGGCCCTGAGCGCCATGAAGCAGAGCCTGCACCTGACGCTGCCGCGCATCAATCCTGCCGTGAAACTGCGGGAGTGGCTGCGCACCTTTGCCGGCGAGACGCCGGCGCTCCGATTCATTGCCCACTGCGAGGCCGACCAGCCGCGCACACCGCTGGGCTCGGTCCTGGAGGCCGGGCGCGACGCTGTGGTGCTGATAGGCCCCGAAGGCGACTTCTCGCAGGAGGAGATAGACCTGGCGCTGCAGTGCGGATTCAAGCCCGTGAGCCTCGGCCCCAGCCGCCTGCGCACCGAGACGGCGGCGCTGTATGCCGCTGTGGCGTTCAGCATAACCAACGACTGCAACAAATGAAAAGAAGAATAAAACACATAGGACTTATAGCACTTATAGGGCTTATGGGACTCATAGGCAAGGCTGGCGCCCAGCCGCAGCTGGCCCTGCTGAAGTATGGCGGCGGGGGCGACTGGTACGCCAACCCCACGTCGCTCACCAACCTCATAGCCTTCTGCAACCAGGACCAGCAGATGGGCCTCAAGGCAGACTATGCCACCGTGGACGTGGGCAGCGCCGAGATCTTCAACTACCCCCTGCTGCACATGACGGGCCACGGCAACGTGGTCTTCAGCGACCGCGAGGCGCAGAACCTGCGCTGCTACCTCGTCGGCGGCGGATTCCTCCACATCGACGACAACTACGGCATGAAGGAGTACGTCATGCCGATGATGAAGAAGGTGTTCCCGGAGCTGGAGTGGGTGGAGCTGCCCTTCTCGCACCCCATCTACCACCAGAAATACCAGTTCCCCAACGGGCTGCCGAAGATACACGAACACGACAACCTGCCGCCCAAGGGCTACGGCCTGATATGGGAAGGGCGGCTGGTGTGCTTCTTCACGTGGGAGTGCGACCTCGGCGACGGCTGGGAGGACCCCGACGTGCACAACGACAGCCAGGCCACACGGCAGAAGGCGCTGCGCATGGGGAGCAACATTGTGAGATACGTCTTTACGAACTAAAAACAAAAAAGAGAATATGAAAAAAGGGATTCTGATCATGATGGCCGTAGTGGCCGTGGCACTGGCCACCATGGGTTCTGCCGCCGCACCGAAAGTGAAATACCAGTCAATTGCCCTGCAAGGCGACTATGAGCGGCTGATTGTCCACACCGCCTTCGACGTGACGCTGACGGATACCGTAAAAGACATTCGCATCTATGCTCCCGAGGCGGTGCGGAAACACCTGACAGTGGAGCAGGAGAACGGCACCCTCCGCATCGCCATGCGCAGGGATGTCAAAAAAAAACTCAAGGAGCGCCCGCAGGTACTCGTACCCGCCCGGACGAGCGTACAATACATCGAGCTCAATGGCGCCGCCAACCTCCAAATGGGCAAGCTGCAGCGCGAGGCGCTGGAGATATACCTCACAGGCAATTCCACCCTGCGGGGAAGCTTCGAAGGCAAGCAGGTGAGCATCGAACAGGCAGGAGCCACAGACCTGAAAGCCCATGTGGCAGTGGACAATGTTTTCCTCAACCTCAGCGGAGCTTCAACGACCGAGCTGCGAGGACGAGCTCTTCTCAAAATGGAGATGAGCATGATTGAAGGCTCAAACCTGGATGCCGAAAAGCTGGAAGTGAAACGCATAGAGGGAACCCTCGATGGCGGCAGCCATGCCATACTGTGGTGCACCGAGCGCATGCGCGTGCCCGTCAGAAACGCCAGCCACCTCGTGTACATCGGCCGCCCCATAGTGGTCAACTGTCCCGTCTCCGACATCTCCACCGTCACCCACAAATAAGACTACACCTTTGACGTGTAGAGGCTCCACGAAAGCTCGGCCTGGCGGCGCAGCATTTCAAGACCATCCTTCACTGTGGCGCCGCATGCGGCGGCCTCGCGCATGAGACGCGTCGGGGAAGGATTATATGTAAGGTCGTAGACAAAGATTTCAGGGGAAAAGCGAAATGCCGGCAGAGGAGTGCTGTCGATATCGGGATACATGCCCAGCGGCGTAGCATTGACGAAAAGAACGGGCCGGGAAAACCTGCGGGCGGCGAGCTGCGCATAGCCTATCTGGTTGGAACCTTTTGGATTGCGGCTGACGAAAAGGAACGGAACCCCCACTTGCCTCAAAGCATAACCCACCGCACTGGCAGCGCCTCCTGTTCCCAGAATGTATGCCTCGGAGAAGCCCTCGGAAGGGAGCGTGTCGCGAAAAGCGGGAGCGTCGGTATTGTGGCCCACGAGATGTCCCTGGCGCACGGTGACACAGTTGACGGCACCAATGGCAGCCGCCGTCTCGTCCAGGCCATCCAGCAGGGGAATTATTTCCTGTTTGAAGGGCACAGTAACATTGAAACCCTCTATACCCTCATGCTCCACCCATCCTCGCAAGTCATCCAGCGACTCCATTTCGTGCAACCGGTAGAAACAATCCGTCAGTCCAAGGCTTTTGAATTTCGCCTCGAACCACCGCTGGGAGTAAGAGTGCCCCAGCCGCCTGCCTATGAGCGCATAGTGATGCATTTCCGATTTGCAAAAATACGAATTATTTTGCAAATCCCGATAAAAAATGTAATTTTGCATTTTAATATTATGAAAATAATAAGAGCGATACTACTGATACTCAATATCATTGCCGCCATCGGACTCATTGCTACCACCCTGGCGGGAGTGATTGCCCCGTCGAAGAACATTCTGCCGTCGGTGCTGGCCTACGGCTATATGCCGATGCTCGGCATTAATATTTTCTTCCTGCTGCTATGGCTTTTCATGGGGAAGTGGCATTTTCTGGTTTCCACCGCTGCCATCGCCGTACGCTACACTTTCATCGGCCTTTTCTTCCAAATTGGAGGCTCCTCCACGGTGCCACCAGCCGAGGACCATCCCACCATGGTGAGCCTGCTCAGCTTTAACCTGCACAACTTCGGCGGCAACAACTACGAAATTGTCCCCAAGGACAGCAACGCCATAGCATTCCTCGACCTGCTGCGCGAATACCAGCCCATGGTGCTCTGCCTGCAGGAATATCTGCCCGTCAAAGGTATCAGCATCACCGACAGCCTTGAACTGATGGGCTACAACCACTACTACGGCTCCCATGGTTCCAACACTGCTCCACGAGGCACCGTGGTCTTCTCCAAGTTGCCCATCACCTATGTGAAAAGAATAGACCAACAGAAGGTCCTGGTCGAGATACTCAACGGCGACAAGCCTTTCCGCGTGCTATGCGTCCACATGGACAGCTATGCTTTCAACCTTGACGACCGCAACGACATCGAACAGATTGCTCACCTGAAACTGGATTCCCTATCGCGCAGCACTATGCACAAGGCCAAGGAGACCGTCATACGCCATGAGAACGAATGGAACGACCAACTGTATCCCCTTATCAGCGAGTGCAACATGCCCCTCATCCTGGCAGGCGACATGAACGACATCCCTTCCTCGTGGCTCTATACCCAAATCACCAAGCATCTCGAAGACACTTACTGCAACAAAGGTGCCGGTTTCTGCACCACCTACAACGGCAGTTTCCCACGCTTCCGCATCGACATGGTTTTCCATTCGCCCCAATTCTCCACCCTGAGCTATCACCGCATCAAATCCGACGTCTCCGACCACTACCCCATCCTCGTTTCACTCGAATACAATGACAAATGAAGACACAAGACCGATATAACCTGATGATCGCACGCTTTGAGCGGGAAATGCCTGTGGTTGAAACCGAACTGCACTACGAGAACCCATTCCAACTGCTGGTGGCTGTCATCCTCTCGGCGCAATGCACCGACAAGCGTGTCAACATGGTAACCCCCGCCCTCTTCGCTGCCTACCCCAATGCCGCCGCCATGGCCCAAGCCTCGGCCGACGACATTCTGTCCTATATCCACTCCGTCTCATACCCCAACAACAAAAGCCGCCACCTCGCCGCCATGGCACGCATGCTCGTCGAGGAATTCGACGGCGTTGTGCCATCCGATATCAATGAACTGCAACGGCTCCCAGGCGTGGGACGGAAAACGGCCAATGTTGTTGCCGCCGTGGTGTTCAACCTCCCTGCAATGCCCGTGGACACGCATGTCTTCCGCGTTTCCAATCGCATTGGCCTCACACGCAACTCCAAAACCCCTTTGGAAACCGAGCGGACTCTCGTCAAACACATCCCTCCCGAGAAACTATCCACCGCCCACCACTGGCTCATACTTCACGGCCGATATGTCTGCCAGTCGCGCAAACCACACTGCGACAGCTGCTTCCTGGCAGACCTATGCGCCTACAGGGCAAAGCACAAAAAGGGCACGGAAGGAGGCTGTGAATGACTTTCGCCGCACCACTTTTCCTATGGGGGCTTGTGGCTTTGGCCATCCCCATAGCGGTACACCTCTTCCAGCTTCGACGCTACAGAAAAGTCTATTTCAGCAATGTCGACCGACTCCAGGCCCTCCAGTCCGCGAGCCGTCGCCAAAGCGAACTACGGCGATGGCTGGTTCTTCTTATGCGTTGCCTGGCCATAGTCTTCATCGTGCTGGCCTTTGCCCAACCAACCCTCCCCGGCAGCGGCCAGCAGCTCCGCTCAGGCGACACCGTCGTCAGCGTCTACATCGACAACTCCTTCTCCATGGAGAACAGCACAAGCGACGGCTCGCAACTCGAGGCCGCCAAACAGAAAGCACGCGAAATTGCTGCCGCCTATCGCCCTGGCGACCGCTACCAGCTGCTCTCCAACGCCATGTCTGGCGATGAAAACCGCTGGTTGAGCCGCGAAGAGTTCCTTCATGCCATCGACCTCCTGTCCATCAATCCCGCCAGCCATCGCCTCAGCGAGGTTGCCGCAAGTCAAAGCAATTTTATGCGCCTCAGCGGTGCTGCCAACCGTCACGCATATATCGTCTCCGACTTCCAGCGGTCCGCCGCCGACCTCGATGCCCTGCCTGCCGACAGCATGGCACACTTCACGCTCGTCCCGCTCCAAGGTGTAGCCACCGACAACATCTATATTGACACCCTGCGTCTCGACGCCCCGGCCTACTTCGTCGGCGGCAGCGTCAGTGTGGAAGCCTCCGTGCGCAACTGCGGCGCCTCCGACGTCGAGAAACTTCCCGTGCGTCTCACCGTCAACGGGCGCCAACGTGCCATCGCCACAATCGACATCCCCGCCGGCTCAACCGCCAAAGCATCCCTGCGGTTTTCCATCGACAGCGCCGGATGGCACGACGGCAGCGTCAACATAACAGACTACCCCATCACCTTCGACGACCGCTACTATTTTTCCCTCCTCGCCGGCAGCCAGATAAACATGCTGCAAGTCGACGGCGCCACCCCCAACACCAACCTCCGCCGGCTTTTTGGCGCCGACTCGGCCATAGCCTACCAAGCCGCGCCCCTGCCTTCCGACCTCTCGCAGCTCGACTTCATCGTACTCAACGAGCCCGACAACCTGTCTTCCGGACAGGCCCAAGCCGTTGCCTCGTGGGTGGAGAACGGCGGCACCCTCGCCGTTATTCCCTCCGCCAACACCAAAAACGACGCCCTCAACACACTCCTCACCCTCCTGCAGGCACCCACGCTTGAACGCTGGCAGAAGCACCCCGTCAAAGCAACCTCTGTAGACTTCCAAAACAACCTCTATCGCGACGTATTCAACGGCACCAGCAGCGACATGGAAATGCCCTCCGTGCAGGGCCACTATACCCTGGGCAACAACAGCGTGCGGCAGGACATCATCACCCTTGCCGACGGCACACCCCTGCTCTGCACCTCGCCCCACGGCGACGGGCGCCTCTACCTCTTCTCCTCCCCGCTCACCGACGAATGGACCTCCTTTGTCTCACAGGCGCTCTTCGTGCCGACGCTCTACAACATGGCCCTCTACAGCCGTCCCCAACCCCAAGTGGCACACACCCTCGGCGACCGCGCCCCTGTCGCCCTCCATGGCAACTACGACCCTGCCGGCATACCGCCCCAACTCTCGCTCCCCTCTCCGCAGCCCGTCACCATCCTGCCCGACATCCGGCGCCTTGGCAACCGCTGTGTCCTCATGCTTCACGGCGAACTCACCGCCGACGGCATATACCTCCTCGACCAGGACGAGCACCTCGCCTTCAACCATCCGCGCATCGAGTCGCAGCTCGACTTCCTTTCACCCTCCGACATCAAGGACCTTCTCGACGGCCGTCCCCACTACTCCCTCGTGCGCAACGCCGCCAAGCCGCTCCAACAGGAGATACGCTCCAGCCACAGCGGGACGCCCCTCTGGCAAGCATGCCTCCTCCTGGCCCTCGCCGCTTTGCTCATCGAAACCCTACTGCTCAAAGTATCCCGAAGAACCAGAAAAAAATAAAAAACAATGCTCCTCCAAGCCGACAACCTATGCAAATCCTTTGGCGCCCACCGCGTCCTCCACGGCACCAGCCTCACTGCCGACCGCGGCCAGGTCGTGGGCATCCTCGGTGCCAACGGTGCCGGCAAAACCACCCTTCTGCGCATCATCAACCTCATCCTTGAGGCCGACAGCGGCACCCTCCTCTTCGACGGCCACCCCATGACGCGCGCCGACCTTGCCGCCGTGGGCTACCTGCCCGAAGAACGCGGCCTCTACCGCCGCATGCGCGTGGGCGAGCAGGTGGTCTACCTCGCACGTCTCAAAGGCATGAGCCGCGCCGACGCCCGCAGCGAAGCCAAAGCCTGGTTTGAACGCCTCGGCGCCGCCGAGTGGTGGAACCGCCCCGCCAACCGCCTCAGCAAAGGCATGCAGCAGAAAGTGCAGTTCATCTCCACCGTGGTGCACCGCCCCCGCCTGTTAGTCCTCGACGAACCCTTCTCCGGCTTCGACGCCGACAACGCAGCCATGCTGCGCGACGAAATCAAGCGTCTCAGCCTCTCCGGCACCGCCATCCTCCTCTCCACCCACAACACCGAGGCTGCCGCCAGCCTCTGCCACAAAACCCTCCAGCTATGAAAAAAACGCTCCTCATCCTTGCGCGCGAATACCGCCTGCGCCTGCGGCGCCCCTCCTTCTGGGTGCTAACCCTCCTCGTGCCCCTGATGCTGGCCGCACTCTATGCCCTCCCCGTGATAGCCGCCAACCGCAGCGCCGGCCAGGCCGAGGTGCTGGTGGTCGACGAAACGGGCCTTTTCGACCGCTCCCTGCGCTCCAACAACGACGTCTCCTTCCGCCGTATGCCCACCCTCGACTACGCCCACAGCCAGATGGACGACGACGACCACATTGCCGCCATCCTCTACATCCCCGCCCGCGAAACCACCATCCCCCGCGACGCCTTCCTCTACCACCGTGCCTCCGAACCCCCGCTGGCCTTGCAGCAATACATAGGAAGCGAACTGCAGATGACCCTCCGCAACGCCATCCTCGAAGATGTCTACGGCCTCGACCCCGAGGTCTTCCGCTCCGTCGCCGCCACCGACATACGCCTCCACACGCGCGACGCCGCCTCAGGCCACGAAAGTTTCGCCCGCGTCAAAGGGGTGCTATCCGCCGTTCTGGCGGTGCTCATAGTGCTGGCGCTCATAGTCTTCGGCGTGCAGGTGATGCGCAGTGTGCAGGAAGAGAAAGCCACGCGCGTGGCCGAAGTCGTCGCCGCCTCGGTGCACCCCGTGCAGCTCATGGTGGGCAAAATCAGCGGCGTGGCCCTGACGGCCGTCACACAGCTCGTCCTGTGGGTCCTGCTGGCCGCCGCCGCCATCGGCGCCATCCAGCGGGCCAACCCCGACCTCTTCGCCCAGGCCCGCCAGCAGCAGACCGCCCACGCCATCGCCTCCAAAGGCGCCGACGCCACAGCGCAATACAACACCTCCGTCACCCTCGTCGACGAAACCGTGCAGGGCCTCACGGCCATCAACCTGCCGCTCGTTGCGGGAGTCTTCCTGGCCTTCTTCCTGCTGGGCTACCTGCTCTACGGCGCCCTCCTCGCCGCCCTCGCCGCACGCCTCGACAGCGACGCCGACGCCCTCCAATGGGTTCTCCTGCTGCTCTCGCCGCTGATTGTCACCCTCATGCTCATACCCTTGCTCATCCAGAGCCCCGACGGCGCCCTGGCCCAATGGCTCACCCTCGTGCCCTTCACAGCCCCTGCCGCCGCAGTGCTGCGCCTGCCCTTCGGCATCTCCGCCGCGCAGCTGTCCATCAGCCTATTGATTCTCCTCCTCTCCTTCTGCATCGCCGCGGTGCTCGCCGCCCGAACCTACAAGCGCCACCTTGTCCGCTGACACGCCCCGAATAGGGGACCAATAGGTACCGAATTCGCCCCTTCTCATATAGTTCCTATATCGTTCTTATATCGTTCTTATATAGTATTTATATAGTGTATATAAGAACTATATAAGAAGTATATGAATACTATATGTATACTATATAAGAAGGGCCGAATTAGGGGCCTATTGGGTACGAAGACGGTACGGACTGAGGGGAGGTTGACAAACCTTCGGGACAGAGGCGGCCGGTGCTTCGGCACGGCCTCAACACGGCGGCAACGCGGAGGTACACGCTGCGCCCTGCAAAAAGGCAGAGAGAAGGCAGCAGGCTACGCCTGCCGCTTGGCCTTGGAGAGGACCACCATGGTGACGGCAGAAAGGATGAGCACAATGCCCAGCGACAGGCGCAGGGAGAAGGGCTCGGCAAAGACAAAGACACCGATGAGGACGGCCGTCATGGGCTCGAGGGCACCGAGGATGGCCGTGGGGGTGGAGCCGAGATATTTGGCGGCGTAGACCATCATGACCAGGGCCATGATGGCGGGCACGACGGCAAGCCACGACACCCAGAACCAGGCCGCGGGCGAGGGCGGCAGCATCAGCGGCTGGCCGCTGACGAGGGCATAGAAAACATTGCCCAGGGCACAATAGAAAAGTACGTAGAAATTGATTTTGAACGACGACATCTGCAACGGGCTCTTGTCGACGACGATGATGTAGAGCGCGTAGGTGAGTGCCGAGATGAGCACCAGCACGATGCCGAGGAGGCTGAAGGTGGTGCCGTCGTCGTTGAACGACAGCAGTGCCACGCCCACCAGCGAGAGGGCGATGGAGAGGACGGTGAGCCACGTGAGCCGCTCGCGGAAGACGAGGGTCATGATGGCTGCCGTCATGATGGGGTAGGTGAAAAGGATGGTGGAGGCGATGCCCGAGGGCATGAGGTTGAAGGAGGTGTAGAGCGTGGTGGAGGAGAGGATGAAGAGCACACCGAGGGCCGTGAGGGTGAGGAATTCGCGGCGGTCGACGCGGAGGCTCTCCTTGCGGAACATCATCACCACGGCCACAATGACCCATGCCAGGCCGAAGCGGTAAAAGAGTACCGAGGGGATGTTCATCCCCTCGGCGTATAGGAAGCGGGCTAACGGGTTGGTGCCGTAGCACACCGCAGCGCCAATGGCGCACAGGATACCAATCAGTTTTTTGTTCATCAATCGGGCTGGTCGTCGTAGAAGGCGTTTTTAGTCATGGTGCCGTCGGCACGCATAGTATAGGAAGAAGCTTCGCGGGAGTTGGAGGGGCGGCCTTCGTAGAGTTCGCCTTCGGCGTAGGCGGTGGCGGGCATGCGCTGCACCACGTCGGCGCCGTTGGGATTGTTGCGCAGCAGATTGTGGATGTAGGCGATACGCTCGGCAGCGGTCTTGACGTCGTTGTCGTTTTCGAAAGCGCTACGGGCGGGATTGACGGATTCGGAAGCAAGCGTTTCCTGGCGAGGCTGGGGAGCGGGGCGGGAGGCTTCTGCCTGAGATGCAGAGACTTTCTCGGCGGTGTCGACGAGGTGGATTTCCTCGACGAGGACATCGTTCTCGGCAGCGGCGACCTTCACAACAGGGGCGGCAGCCACAGGCTCGTCGTCCTCAAGCTGGATGACATGCTTGACGGGCTGGGCAGCCGGCTGAGGCTCGATTTTCTCGATGGGGCGGAAGATGTCGGCCACAGGGGCGGGAGCGGGCTCCGACTTATGGATAATCACAGGCTCGTCGACAGCCAGCGGCTCTTTCGTGGCGACAGGCGCGGGGGCGGGCTTGGGCTCGTCCTTGGGGAGCTGGATGACCTTGGGCTCTTCGGGCACAAGCGTTGATTTCTCAAATCCCGTGGCGATGAGGATGACCTTGAGCTCGTCGCCGAGGTCGTCGTCGACGCCGGCACCCCAGATGAAGTCGGCATCGTTGCCCGTGCGCTCGAGGATGAAGTCCGTGATTTCGGCCTGCTCGTCCATGGTGAGCTCATGCTCGGAAGAGTAGGAGAAATAGAGGAGGACATTCTTGGCGCCGCGGATGTCGTTGTCGTTGAGGAGCACGGAGGTGGTGGCGGCGGTGATGGCGTCGATGGCGCGGTTGTCGCCGGAGCCGGAGCCGGCGCCCATGAGGGCGGTGCCGGAATGCTCCATGACGGTGTTGACATCCTGGAAGTCGATGTTGATATAGGCGTTGTTGGTGATGATTTCGGCGATGGACTTGGCGGCGGTGAGGAGCACGTCGTCGGCCATGGCAAAGGCTTTGGACATGGGCAGGTTGCCGTAGGTGCGGAGCTTGTCGTTGTTGATGACGATGATGGAATCGACATGCTGGCTCAGCTCCTTGATGCCGGCCAGGGCCTGCTCGCTGCGGCGGCGGCCTTCGAAGCCGAAGGGGAGCGTCACGATGGCGACGACAAGGATTTTTTTGTTCTCGTCGTTGTCGAGGTCGATGCTCTTGGCGATTTCGGCGATGACCGGGGCGGCGCCGGTGCCGGTGCCGCCGCCCATGCCGGCGGTGATGAAGAGCATCTGGGTGTTGTGGCTGATGGCATCACGGATGTCGTCGGCCTTGTCCTGGGCAGCCTGACGGGCGCGTTCCGGCTTGTTGCCGGCGCCGAGGCCGAGGTCGCCAAGGGTGATCTTGTTGGGCACGGGGGAGGAATTGAGGGCCTTCATGTCGGTGTTGCAGACGATGAAGTCCACGCCCTTGATGCCCTGGCGGAACATGTGGTTGACGGCATTGCCGCCACCGCCGCCGACACCGATGACTTTGATGTAGGAAGACTGGCCTTTGGGCGAGTCGAAAGTGAAAATTGCGTCTTCTTCCATGTGCTTGTATATTTCTATCTTATTAAATAAGAGTTCTTTATAACAATATATCTTCTAAAATTGGCAGTATAAAATTACTAAATTCTATTCAAAAATGCGGTCGCTCTAATAATTAGTTTTCAACAACTTATGCACATCAATCGTCGATACCTTCATCGAAAACCTTTTTGAAAAAGCCGGAAATGGTCTTTTCGAAAGTGTCTTTTTTCGCCTTGGACTTATCTTTCTTGGCCGGTTTGTCGAGGACGGCTTCGGAGGCCGGCGTGGGATCGTCGCTGGGTTCGACACCCATGTCGGCGAAGATGTCGACGCGGTTTTTGCTGTCGGGCGCTGCTTCCTCTTCGGGTTCTTCGACGTGGCCTGCTTCGGACTGCTCGAGGCCGAAGAGCACAAGGCCGATACCGGTGGCATACATGGGGTGTGCCAACTCGGCGAAGGAGACACTGTCAGGCTCGAGGTGCTCGTTGGGAATGCCGATGCGGGTATCGGTGGTGGTGATGAGCTCGCAGAGTTCCTTGATATTCTTCAGCTGGGCGCCGCCGCCGGTGAGGGTTACGCCGGCGATGAGCTTCTTGTCGAAGCCTGAGAGCTTGATTTCGTAGTCGACCTGCTCGAGAATCATCTTGGTGCGGGCATTGATGATGCCGGCGAGGGTCTTGACGTAGATCTCGCGCGGAGCCTGGCTGCGGATGCCGGGGATGGAGATGACGTCGTTCTCGCTGACGGCCTGAACCAGGCAGGAGCCAAACTTCACTTTCAGGCTTTCAGCCTGTTTCTTGAGGATGTTGCAACCCTCGCGGATGTCGTTGGTGATGGCGTTGCCGGCCAAGGGGAGCACCGAAGTGTGGCGGATGATGCCGTCGTGGAAGATAGCGATGTCGGTAGTGCCGCCTCCGATGTCGACCATGGCGACACCGGCGTCGCGGTCGCTGTCGTCGAGGACAGCCTTGGCGGAGGCCACGGGCTCGAGGACAACACCTTTGATCTTCAGTCCGGCATCCTGGACGGCATACTTGATGTACTGCAGGTTCTGGACGTTGGCAGTGACCATGTGGAAATTGGCCTCGAGGTTTTTACCGACAACTCCGACGGGGGAGATTTCGCGGCTTAGAGGCTCCCGGTCCACAATGTACTGCTGGGGGAAGATGTGGATGATTTCCTCGCCCGGGTCAAGAAGAGTGTTGTACTGCTCGGAGATGAGACGTTCAACATCCTCCTGCTCGATAAGGCGATGGTCGGGAGGAATCATGACGCTGCCATGAGAGGGGCGCGACTTGATGTGCTGGCCGGCAATACCAACCCACACCTCATCAATATCGACGTCGGCTTGGTCGGCGGCTTCGCCCACAGCGCGGCGGATAGACTCGGCGGTGTCGGTCACGCTCTTAACCACACCATGCTCGACGCCCTTGCTGTCGGTCTTGCCAAATCCAAGGATTTTAACTTTTCCACTCTCGCCTCGCATACCGACAAAGCATGCAATCTTGGTGGTACCGATGTCGAGGCCTACAATGATTTCGTTTTCCATAATACAAATATTTTTTTGATTTATTTTTTCGTACAAACTACTTGGCCTTTGAACTTAAGGCTGATTTTGGAATATGTGTTCCATCCCGCACGGGGCATACCCTTGCGGTAGAAGGTGAGGAGGTTGTAGAACTTGGCGTCGAGGTCGTCGGCCTTGCCGAGCTCCACCAGATGGTCGCCCACCTTGGGCACCATCATGATGTCGCCGTCGCGTTCAATAAAGATTTGGTCGATAAGCGGAGCATAGTCGTCCTCGCTGTCGAGGAAACACGCCACGGTCTTGAGCGCTGAAGCCTGGGCGTTGAGGCTGTCGAGGCGCAGGGGCTCGGTGAAGTTGCCACCAGCTACCAGCACGTCGCAAAAACCCGTGGCCGACGGCGGGAAGAGGGCGCCCTCGGAGTCCATGTAGAACTCGCGGCTGCCATAGTAGAGACGCATGACGGGACGGCGCTGGTCAGCACGCACCACCACCTTGCCACCGACGCTCACAGAGGCCGAGACGTTCTCTAGGTAGGGCACCCGGCGAGCCACAGCAGCCACGCGGCGGCAGTCGACATTCTTCACACTGAGCTGCAAGAGATTGGGCAAGCGCCGCAGGACGGTGTCCTTTACCAGCTGGTCTTCCACCAGATGGGGTGTATTGCCGTAGCGTATCACCACTTCGAGCCCACGCACCTGCGAGCGGGAACGCACCACGTTGGCCACAATGACCAGCACAGCGAGCACCGCAGCACCCAGCACGATGAGCATAATCTTGGTTGAACGTTTCAATGGCTTCATAACAGATTCTCTCTCAAAACAGTTTCTAAACGTGGCACCAGGCGATCGATGTCGCCGGCGCCAAGGGTCAGCACCACGTCAGGACACAAGGCGGGGACAAGCTCGAGGACCTGGTCAGGGGTACAAAGATACTTGGACATGGTGTCCATCTTGCGAAGCACCATGCTGGAGGTGACCCCCAGGATAGGTTTCTCGCGGGCAGGATAGATGGGCATCATGATGACCTCGTCGAGTGTTTGCAACACATTGGCAAACTCGTCGGCGAAATCGCGGGTACGGCTATACAGGTGGGGCTGGAAGATGCCCACCACACGCTTGCCGGGATAGAGGTAACGAACGGCCTCGATGGTGGAACGCAACTCGCTGGGATGGTGGGCATAGTCATCGATATAGACCAGGTCTTTCTCACGGATGCGATAGTCGAAACGGCGGCGGACACCAGCGAACGTCTTCAGGCCACTGCGCAACTGGTACTGGTCCAGCCCGCAACTGAGTGCCACTGCCGAAGCAGCCACAGCATTCTCCACATTGACCAACGGGGCGCCTTGAAGTTCGAGGTCAAAGAGTACGCCGTCAGGGGTGCGGAGGTCGAAAAAGAGGTTTCCACCGTAATTGCGGACATTGATGGCGTAATAGTCGGCCTCGATGCCACGAGCCGTATAGGTGGAGATGTTGCCTTGGAGGGTTGCCGCCGAATGTTCGTGGTGATGCTCGCCATGGTGATGTTCTTCGTCATGATCATGATGATGGGCACCATACTCGACAAACGGCTCGCCGTCGGAAGTAAGGAAGATATTATCTTTGAGGAAAAGGCGACCGTTCGGTTCCACCTGGTTGGCAAACTGCAAGTAGGCTTCCATCATGTGCTCATGTGTGCCGTAGATGTCCAGATGGTCGGGGTCGGTGGCGGTGATGACAGCCATGTAGGGATGCAACTGGAGGAAAGAACGATCATACTCGTCGGCTTCGACAACCACATACTCGCTCTTGTTGTCGACCAGCAGGTTGCTGTCGAAATTCTTGCTGATTCCCCCCAGGAAGGCACTGCAACCGCAAGGAGCACCCGAAAGGAGGTGGGCAATCATAGTGGTAGTGGTGGTTTTTCCATGGCTTCCGGCAACAGCAATGCAACGTTTGCCACGTGTCACCTCGCCCAGTACCTGCGAACGCTTTTCCATCTTCACACCACGCGCGACAAGGGCTTGGAACTCGAGCGAGTCCGTCGGAACAGCAGGGGTGTAGACAACGAGGTCCACCTTGTCAGGAATGAGGTCGGGATTGTCGTCGAAATGGATGTCGATGCCTTCGGCGCGGAGTTCGTCGGTGAGGGGTGAGGGGGTGCGGTCGTAGCCACAGACCGTGTCGCCACGACGATGGAAGAAGCGCGCCAACGCACTCATACCGATGCCACCGATGCCAAGGAAATAGTAGTTCATTTTGCAGAAGAATTTATTAGATGCGCTATTTGATCAACAATCTTGTCGGCAGCTCCCCGGACAGCCATCTTGGCAATGGCAGCACTCATGGCCGAGCGACGCTCGGGAGCATCAAAAAGATCCTTGACAACAGCCAATCCCTGACCATTACAATCTATATCTTTGACCATCACTGCAGCCCCACGGTCGACAAGCGCCAATGCATTCTTCGTCTGATGGTCCTCTGCCACATTGGGCGAGGGTATGAGAACGACCGGTTTGCCGACCAAACAAAGTTCGCTGATGGCAATGGCGCCAGCCCGCGACACGACGACATCGGCAGCGGCATAGGCCATATCCATACGCTGAATAAACTGGTGCACTTTCACCCACTGTCCAACTTGCGCTTTCTCTACAGCGGAAACGGCCTCATTGTACATCCATCGACCTGTCTGCCACAGAATTTGAATGTTATTCTCTTTAAAGAAGTGCAGATGATTAAGAATCATCTCATTGATGCTACGCGCCCCAAGGCTCCCACCTACGGACAGCAGCACACGGCCTTCGGCTTCAAGACCAAAATGGTTGCGTCCTTCCGCGGCGGTGACATTCATCTGTTCGATGTCCGCACGTACAGGGTTACCCGTGAAAACAATCTTCTCCTTGGGGAAGAAGCGCTCCATGCCCTCGTATGCGACACATATTTTCTCGGCTTTTCGCGCCAACATCTTATTGGTCAAGCCGGCATAGGAATTCTGCTCCTGAAGGAGAGTCTTGTACCCCATACTCGATGCCGCTTTAAGTGTGGGCTCGCTTGCGAATCCCCCAACACCTACTACAATGTCCGGGGCGAAGTCTGCAATAATACCTTTCACTTTGCTACGGCTTTTTATGATGCGCATTGGCAGCTGGAGGTTCTTCACCAGATTTTCAAACGTCAACTTACGCTGGAGTCCGGCGATGGGCAACCCGATGATTTTGTAACCTGCTGCCGGCACTTTCTCCATTTCCATACGGCCTTCTGCGCCAACAAACAAAATGTCGGCATCCGACCAACGCGCTTTCACGGCGTTGGCAATTGCCACTGCAGGGAATATATGTCCACCGCTGCCTCCTCCACTAATAATTATCTTCATATCTTGTTATCTTTTTTTATTTCATTGATTGTATCGTCCGCCGTAAGGGAATCATCCTCCACGATGGATTTCTCTTCGCTTTCTTTATCGTAGACATCAGCCGCCACCGACTGTATCACACCCAGACCACAGCCAAGGAAGAGATAGGCCGTTCCGCCATAGGATATGAACGGGAGAGTCTGGCCTGTGACAGGCAACACGCCCACGGCAACACACATATTGGCCAATGCCTGCAGATATATCATGGTTCCAAAGCCCGCTACCGTCAAAGCCCCGAAACGGCCTTTGCATCGCCACGCCAGACGGATGCAACGGAAGTAGAAGAAACTATAGAGCAACAACACAATTACGCCCGTCACCATGCCCAATTCTTCAATAATAATGGCAAATATAAAGTCATTGTGCGCCTGAGTCATAAGGCGGGCATGGACAGTGTTTCCAGGTCCCTTGCCAAAAAAGCCGCCACGGGCAATGGCCATCCGGGCCATATTTTCCTGCGACAACTCTTCCGGATTGGGCTGGAGCCACGAGTGAATACGGTGGCCCCACGTCGTGGAACGCTCCAACAGCTGCTCTGTTTG
Organism: uncultured Bacteroidales bacterium; assembly: GCA_937884485.1. Taxonomy (GTDB): domain Bacteria; phylum Bacteroidota; class Bacteroidia; order Bacteroidales; family P3; genus Colimorpha. The sequence continues at coordinate 22,084 of CALGCG010000072.1, read as the reverse complement.
CTCTGTTTGATTGTTAAGGCTTTTATCATACCTCACATACGTCACTCCCAGCCCTATGACAACAACCAATACTCCTGCCAACATCAATCGCCACCACCACTTACGGTTCACGCCGCCAAAAAGCATCATCAGGTAACAAGAGAGGAATATCAGGGCTGCCGTAGAGAAGTTCTCCGGCAGCACAAGCACCACTACGCCCACAATATAAATGAGCAGGGAGAGGAAGGTCCCCAAATCGTCCGCCTTGTCTTTTTTTAGGGCCAACTGGCGTGCAATGAAAAGAACTAACATGACCTTTGCCACCTCCGAGGGTTGGAATTGTCCTACAACAGGCAGACGGAACCATCGGCCGCCCATCATCAATACTACCGCCAACAATACCACCGATATCCAAAAACCCATCACCGCGAAGCGGGAAAAATAACGGTAATTGACATGCGAGGCTGCCGCAACAACAACCCATGTGGCAACAACAATGAAAAGGTGTTTCAAGAAGAGTCCGGTCGGCCAGCCCCCTCCCGCACTGGAATAGGCAAAGAGCCCTATGGAGCTATAAACCTCTACAAGCGAAATAATGCTGAGCAGCAAGAAAACCACCCAGATCGTTCTATCGCCTTTGAATATCTTGGACACCTTCATAACTATAATTCATTTACCTCTTGACGGAATAATTCTCCCTCGTCTTCAACATCCCGTCCGTTGTCGCACGCAGGGGAGAAAAGCACCTTCACATCCGCCGAATCGTAAAGATACGCCTTCCTGAGCGCGTCGCCCATCGTTGGGCAGACCTCTATAACGGGGATTACTCCAGAAAATGTCTTTCGCATACATTCGCTGTCTCCGCCGACTATCAGTAGCATCCTGACCTTGCGCAACGCCGGCGGCACAAGACGGCTGTAATCGGCATCCTGACCCGGAGCGCTGGCAATCCATATGAGCCCGCCCTGAATGCTTTCCAAGGAATACCACGTCGCATTAATGGTTCGCGATGCAGCATCGTTAATATATTCGCGGCCACGAACTCGGGCAACAAACTCCATGCGATATCGTGTCTCCTCAAGCCGATTGAAGCATGCTCGAAGCGATGCATTGCGCATGGCTTTCAAGCGCTGTGTGTCAATCCCTGCCAGTCCTGTGTGGATTCTGTCGCGGCCCTGTTTGGCCAAAGTCTCTATTGTCATAATGATGAGTTGATATGTTGTTTATTGTTTGTTTTACCGCAGTTTTAGGGTCATTAACGTAAAGATTGCCAGCAATATGGCGATGATGATAAAGCGTATGACCACCTTTTCCTCCGCCACTCCCTTTTTCTGATAGTGATGGTGAAGCGGGGTCATAAGGAACGGGCGTTTCTCAACAGGTACCGACTGGCTCGGCGGAAGCTTGTGGCGCCGACGATAGTACTTGCAGTATGAGGTCTGTATGATAACAGACAAGTTCTCGACTACATATATTCCACAAAGAACGGGCAGCAGAAGTTCTTTCTTGATGAGCACGGCAAAGACGGCGATGATACTACCAATGGATAGCGATCCCGTGTCGCCCATGAATATCTCTGCCGGATGAGAGTTGAACCAGAGGAAGCCAAGGGTGGCTCCGACAAATGCTGTGCTGAAAATAGCCAACTCGCCGATATTGGACAGGTACATGATATTGAGATAGCCAGCCATCACAACATTGCCGCTCACCCACGCAAGGATCGCCAATGCGCCTCCATTGACAGCCGCCACTCCCGTTGCGATACCGTCGATGCCGTCGGTCAGATTGGACGCATTGCTGACAGCCGTAACTATGAAGATTATTATAAGCACATATACCACCCAGACAAGGTCTCCTGCCCAGTCGCCCATCCACGTGACAAGCCACGCATAGTCGAACTCATTGTTCTTCACGAAGGGAATAGTTGTTGTGGTGGATCCCGATATGGCCGGATGATGTATGATCAACAATCCCACGACAAGCCCCAGAATCACCTGCCCCAACACCTTGTATTTGCCTGGGAGGCCCGCCTTGCCGCGGGTTTTCTTCAGGTAGTCGTCCAGGAATCCTATCATCCCCATCCACACCGTGGTGCCGAGCATGATAAGCACATATATGTTGTCGAGCTTGGCAAAGAGCAGCGTGGGGACTATGATGGCCGCAAGTATGAGCAGCCCCCCCATCGTGGGCGTCTGGCTCTTGCGCACCGCTCCTTCCAGTCCCAATTCGGTGCGCACTTCGTCCATCATGCCCATCTTGTTTTTCATCCAGCGTATGAAACGCTTGCCAAAGAGCAGCATTATGAGCAACGAGGTCACCATGCTGGCGGCAGCTCTCACCGAGATGTATTGCAGTACTCCCGTGCCTGGTATATCGAGTACTTTGTCAAACCATTCAAATAGATAGTATAGCATTTCTCTTTTCTTTTATTCTTTATTCATCGGCTTTACACAGTTCTCTCTGCACTTCCTCCACATCATCGAAGTGGCTCCGCACTCCGTTCACTTCTTGGTACTTTTCATGCCCCTTGCCGGCAATGAGGATGATATCTCCCTCTCGGGCCATCATACACGCGGTACGGATGGCCTGGCGGCGGTCGGCGATACGAACCGTGCAACTCAGCTGCTGGGGGCTGAGGCCCGCCTCCATGTCGTCAAGAATGCTCTCCGGCTTCTCCGTGCGCGGATTGTCGGAGGTCAACACCAGCTTGTCGCTACCCTTCGACGCAATCTGCGCCATCTCGGGACGCTTTGTGCGGTCGCGGTCTCCTCCGCAGCCCACGACGGTGATAAGTTGCTGCGTCGGCCGACGGATGGCGTCAATGGTCGATATGACATTCTGCAGCGCATCGGGGGTATGCGCATAGTCTACTATTGCTGTGACTCCACGCCCGTTCACATACTGGAATCTCCCCGGGGCAGGCTCCAGCGTGGACAGTAGCCTCGCCACCTCGTCTTCCGGCGTGCCGCACAGCACAGCGGCGGCATATATCGCCAGCAGGTTGTATGCATTGAACCTTCCCACCAGCCGGCACCACAGCTCCCGACCGTTAATCTGCATGTGCATCCCTTCAAAGCTCTCGTCGAGTATCTTGCAGCGGAAGTCCGCCATCTGGTTGAGGGCGTAGGTCGAAACCCTGGCTCGGGTGTTCTGCACCATCATGCGACCGTTCTTGTCGTCAATGTTCACCAACGCCCATGCTCCTGCCGGCAGCCCGTCGAAGAAGCCCTTCTTGGCGGCTATATAGTTGGCCATGGTCTTGTGGAAGTCCAAGTGGTCATGGGTGATGTTGCTGAAGATGGCCCCAGCAAATTCCAATCCCGCAATGCGATGCTGTACTACGGCATGCGAGCTCACCTCCATAAAGCAGTAGTCGCAGCCGCTATCCGCCATCTGCCGCAGCAGCCCGTTCAGCTCTACGGCGTCGGGTGTCGTGTGCCCCGTGGCAATCTCTTCTTCGTCTATCTTGTTGACGATGGTGGAAATCAATCCCACGTGATGCCCCATCTGGCGGAACATTCTGTGCAGCAGCGTGACCGTCGTCGTCTTGCCGTTGGTCCCCGTGATGCCGATCAGCTTCAGCTCCTTCGACGGGTGACCATAGAAGTTGGCAGCCATCTCCCCCAGCGCCTCGCTGCTGTCCTCTACAACGATATAGGCAACGCCTTCACAGGCGTCTCCGGGCACACGCTGGCACACCACGGCTACGGCTCCCGCCGCTATCGACTGGCCTATGTATTCGTGCCCGTCTACCTTCGTGCCCGACTGCGCCACAAACAGCGTCCCCTCCTCCACCTTCCGCGAGTCAAACTGGAGGTTCTTCACCTCTACGTCCGCGTTGCCGCGCACCTCGCACTTGATTCCTTTTATGATGTCTTTCAGTTTCATCGTTCTTTCTTTTTTCCTCATTTAAGACTCAGAACCACGGTCTTCCCTCTCTTGACAGCCGTGCCGCCACGGGGCTGCTGCGCCACCACCTTGCCGTATCCGTTCACCTTCGCCCTGTAGCCCGTCTCGTGCAACAGCGCAACGGCATCCCTCGCACTCATCCCGTGGCAGTTGGGCACCTTCCCTTCCGTCGGGCTATAGGTCTCATAGCGCCCCTCCGTCGTATCGTTGCCCGCCCGGTAGTGCACCCACTCGCCCGCCGCGTCCGTGGTGACATATTGCTGCCCTATCAGCTCATACGCGGCCTCTATCCCCTGTCTCCGCCCACGCTCCAGCACCGGACGCTGCCGCGCCTTCGTGCTGTCGGCCTCAAGCTGCGGCCAGGCGCTCTTCACCGCTCCGTTGCTCAGCTCTTTGTCCACGGCCACCACACAGTCCGATATGGCTTTGAACACCACCGCCGCCTGGCGCCCGTAGGCAGGGCTGTCTTCTATCACCACCAGGCAGGTGTATCTCGGATTCTCCGACGGGAAGAAGCCCGCAAACGAGCCGTTGTATCGGCTCTTGTCCCGGTAGCTGTGCACCGCCGTGCCCGTCTTGCCCGCTATGCCGTAGGTGTTGTTCTTGATGTTGTTGCCCGTCCCTCGCTCAACCACGCTCTCCAGTATCTCCCTCATCAGCGACGCCGTCTCGCGCGAGCAGATGCGCTCTCTCAGCACCACGGGTTCCACCTCCCTCCTCCGTTCCCCGTCGATGATGGCCCGGCAAAACAGCGGCTTGACCATCCTTCCCCCAGCTCCCAGGGCGTTGTAAAACGTGATCAGCTGCATCGGCGACACCGCCGTCGAGTATCCGTAGCAGAAGTTCAGGAAGTCGCGGTTCGACTGCTTCACATCGTTCACATGGCTCTTCTGCTCGGGCGACGCAACGTCCAAATGCAGTTTCTCGAAGGGGAATATGCCCCTCACCAGCTTCACCAGGTCGTCCCTCCGGTTCCGGTAGTACATCCACCCCAGGTCGCACATTCCCACATTCGACGATTCTTCCATCACCTCTTTCACACTCAGCGAGTCTCTCTTCTTGTGCGAGTCCCTGATGGCTCCATATTTGCCTCCGAAGTCCTTGTACACGGCCTGCACTTTCATCGTCGTGTCTATCTTCACCTGACTGTCTTCCAGCATCGCCGTCAGTATAACCGTCTTGAATGTCGACCCCGGTTCGTTGCTGTGGCTCACGGCCACATTTCCCGCGATCTTTCCGCGTCTCACTTCTTTGTATTCTCCCGTCGTGTCTCTCACCAGGTTCGCACATGCCAGCACATAGCCCGTCGCCATCTCCATCAGGATCGCACAGCCGCTCGTGCCGCCATACTGCGTCAGTGCCCTCCGCAGCGAGCTCTCCGCAATGTCCTGGTAACGGGTGTCTATCGTCGACACTATGCTCTGGCCGTCCACTCTCTTCTGCAGCACGATCGTGTCCGTCTGGCCATCGTCCGTGCGCTGCGGCACAGCCTTCCTCTCGCCAGGCTCCTCAGCCAGCCACACGCCCTTCGTCAGCCTCCGCCGTATGAAGTTGCCGTCCTGGCCCCTGAGGATGGAGTCGTACGCGCCCTCCAGGCCCGTATATGTTCCGTTCGCCTTTGCGTTGGGGTAGCCCACCGTGTTCTCCGCCATGTTACCGTAGATGTGCGCCCTCACATGGCGCACCACGCTCTCGTGGTCTACTTCTTTCACCACACCTCTGCCCCAGCCCGGCAGGCGCAAGATGTCCAGCCACACCGAATAGGGCACTCCCTTGGCCACCGAGAAGCAGCGTCGCGCTTTCAGTACCTTACCCTCGGGGGTCGTCTGCCCGTTCTTCTGGCGCTCGGCACGGATCTTGTCGGCGTAGTACGTCGCCGTTCCTCCAAGTGCGTCCGCCAGCATGATTCCCACGGTGTCCACGTATCTCTCAAAACACGAGTCCGCTATCGGTCCCAGCTCCACGGCGCGACCCTTGCGGTCGTATTTCACATTCCCCTGCTCGTCTTTCTCATATCCGTTGTACAGATCCAGGAAGAGGTCGCACTCCTTCACCGTCGTTGCCAGGATCTTCCCGTCGCTCGAGTAGATGTTCCCCCTCCGCGCGGCATCCGTCAGGAAACCCGCCTCGCGTTTCGCTCCCCGCGCACGCCAGGCCTCGCCGTCAACCCACTGGATCTTCACCAGGCTCGCCACAATGGCCACTCCACCCACCAGCGTCAGCAGCAGGTAGAAAACCGTCATCCCCTTCGTCATCCGGGTGTCCTTCTTATGCTCTTCCTTCTTCATAGTTTTTTTTCTTTAAAACTCCCCACAAACCCTAATTCCTAATTTTTAATTATTAATTGTTAATCAAAGTTCATACGGCGGCCCGCTGGTAATCCCCACTCCCTCCTCGCTCAGCTCCTCCGCAATCTGCGATATCTTCACACTCTTCTGATACTGCTTCTGCATCTGTATCCGGTGCTCCCTCAGGTCGTTGATCCGCTCCTCTGTAGCCTCCTTCTCACGGCTCAGGCTCTCCACCTTGTATCGGTTCGCCACTATCAGCAGCAGAAACAGCAGACACAGCAGCATCAGCGGTATCTGCCTCACCACCAGACGGTCTCCCAGTATATCGCCCCCCAGCACCTTCGACACCCCCTTGGCCACCTTGTCCACACGCTTCCCACGGCCTCGCGGAGCCTCATCCCCCGCCTCTTCGTTCTCAACCTCGGGCGCCACCTCCGCATCCTCCGCACTCTCCACCGCACGCACCTCCTCCTCGGCAACCCTGCCGTCGAGACCCTCCTCCGCCACCTTCTCCCTGAACTTGTTTCCCATAATCTATATGTATATTATTAAATCCATTAATCACTCAACAATCACTCAACCTCTCCTTCGTCCCGTGGCGCGCCGCTCGCGGTGCGCACACCCAAACCCCTCATCACCCCCAATTATTAATTGTTAATTTTTAATTGTTAATTATTAATTGTTCATTCCCCTCAAACCTTCTCCCCCACCCGCAGCCGCGCACTCCGCGCCCGGCTGTTCGCCGCCACCTCCGCCTCGCTCGCCTTCACCGCACCCCTGCTCACCATCCGCATCGGCGACAGCACATTGCCGTAGAAATCCTTCTCCACCTCACCCTCGAAGTTCCCGCTCCTCATGAAATTCTTCACTAATCGGTCCTCCAGCGAATGGTAGCTGATCACCACCAGGCGTCCACCCGGCACCAGCACCTCGCTCGCCTGCTGCAGCATCGCCTTCAGCGACTCCAGCTCCCCGTTCACCTCTATGCGCAGCGCCTGGAACAGCATCGCCAAGTAGCGGTTCTCCATGCCTCGCGGCAAATGACGACACACGGCCTCTTTCAGGTCCGTCGTCGTCACTATTTCCTTCGCCGACCGTGCCTTCACGATGGCCCGCGCCATCTGCCTCGCGTTCGGCAGCTCGCCGTACATCTTCAGGATCCTGCACAGCCCCTCTTCATCCTCACTCACCACCACGTCGCGCGCCGTCACCTCCCCTCGCCGGTCCATGCGCAGGTCCAGCTCGCCCTCAAAGCGCGTCGAGAAGCCCCTCTCCGCCACGTCGAACTGGTGGCTGCTCACGCCAAGGTCTGCCAGCACGCCGTCCACATGCCTCACTCCGTGCACACGCAGGAAGTTCTTCATGTGACGGAAGTTCTCGTTGATGAATGTGAAGCGCCCGTCATCCAGGGCATTCGCAGCAGCGTCGCCGTCCTGGTCAAACGCCAGCAGGCGTCCCTCGGGGCCCAGGCCCGCAAGGATCGCCTTCGAATGGCCGCCACCACCGAACGTCACGTCAACATACGTGCCGTCACCCCGCAGGGACAACCCCTCCAGGGCTTCGCCCAGCAGCACGGGCACATGATAATCCTGATGTATGCTATCTTCCATCGCTCTCCACTGGTTTCGCTCCAAGCAGTTCCTCTGCCATCTTGGCAAAGTCGCCGCTCTCGCTGTTCATCTTCTCGTAGGCCACACGGTCCCAGAGCTCTATGAACTTACCAGTGGACTGAAGTACAATCTCCTTGGCATTCGCCACCACATGCTTCTGCTCCGCAGGAACCAACAGGCGGTCGTTCGAGTCCAGCTCGATTACATTGCCTTCCGTCAGCTTGCGCAGCACATTGCGCTCCTTGAGATTGTAGGAATTCAGCTTCTCTTGCAATTTCTCCACCTCCTCCCTGAAACTGGCATACGTCCACAGCTCCAAACACTCGGCATAGACACTCTCGCGGATCACGAAACGTCCGTCCTCGCTCTCCAACTGCCTCTTCAGCGCAATTGGGAACTTGAACCGACCGTTCGAGTCCACCTTACAGTATTCTTTTCCAAGTATTAAGGCCATTTTTACCTACTATTTTTCAGGGTGTAAAATTACGAAGAAATTCCCAAATTCTGCCAAAAAAATCCTTTATTTGTTTTTTTTAACCTTTTTTTGTTGTTCATAACCCTAAACGAAGAATCTCGAAAAAAGTTTCATCACCCCTCAAAAAAATTTCGGATTTCCCCAAAAATCAGCCCTTTTGGCACGACTCGACCGCGCAACCGCCCCGTCGTTTTCCGGCGAACTCCTTTGTTGAAAACTTTTTCCATTCTCATAATGTCCTCCCCTCGCCACCGTCACCTCCCGACGACATCCGGCAGGGAACAAAAAAATTTGGCCACACCCAAAAATATGATTATATTTGCACCATGTAACGACAGTCCTACACAAAACAAAAACTACTCATAATGAAACAATTAGCACTAACTATCGCTCTTTTGACATGCCTGCTTCCATTGCGAGGGCAGTCCGACTCACCATGCAGCAACTATACCACCGCCGGCGACGACTTCTGGGTGTCGTTCATTCCCAACGGCAACGTACCTCAAACATCCTTCTCCGTAATCGCCACCGGACTCAACAACGCCACCATCACCGTCTCCAACCCCGTGACGGGCTGGAACACCTCCGTCGAGCACACTGGAGGAACAAAAACCTACATCCAGCTTCCCAACGCAACCTCCATTCCCTCGGCCACGGCCCACAACATGGGCTACCACGTCACCTCTACCCAGGACATCTCGCTCTATGCCAGCAACTACCGCGTCGACTCATGGGACTACTGCAACATTTTGCCATCCGAACGCCTCACCTCACAATACATCGTACAGGACTACCCCAACAACAGCGACTATGCCGGAGGCCTGGCCCTGGTGGCCACCGAAGACAACACCGTCTTCACCATGACCCTCCCTTGCAATGTCGAAAACCTCTCGCTGAGTCCCGGCAGCACCTACACCGTCACCCTCAACACAGGTCAAAGCCTGGCGTTGAAATGCGGAATAAACGAAGGCTTCAGCGGCATGACCATATCCTCCAACAACAAGCCTTTCGCCCTTTTCCAAGGCCACACCTGCGCCCGTGTGGGCACAACCGATGTTCAGCGCGGACGCGACCACCTTGTGGAGCAGGCCATACCCCTCGACTGGTGGGGGACCGAGTTCGTCGTCGTCTCCCAGCAGGCGCGCACCGAAGGCGACCAAATTCGCATCACAGCATCCACCAACGGCACCACAGTACAAATCTCTTGCACCTCCGCTTCCACAAGCTCCGTCACCCTCAACGCCGGAGAAACCCATGAATGGCACCTGCCAGCCAACTCAGCGGCACACATCACCTCCTCAGGACCTGTCTACGTGTGCAAGTATCTGGTCAGCTTCGACAAGTTCAATGCCACCTCCCTGGGCGACCCCGCATCGGTCGACATTCCGCCCGTACACAACTGGCTCTGCAGCACAACCTTCCCCGTGCACAACTGCAACAACGACACCTGGAGCGAACAATACATCGACCCCAGCCACAACTATCTGGACATCGTCACCACCACCGCTGCAGCCTCTAGCATGATTCTCGACGGCAACCCCATCGCCGCCAGTCTCTTCACCCCTCTGACCGGCACTCCCTACTGCTATTACCAGCACAATATCGCCCCCGGCTCCCACACGCTGGAAAACACCGTCGGCCCCTTCTACGCCACCGTGTCTGGACTCTCTCGGTGGGTGGGCTACGCCTTCCTCGCCGGAATGGCCCTCGAAGCAGAAGAACCCACTGTGCCCTGCCAACGAGCCAACGGCAGCGGCAGCGACTTCTGGATGGCTGTCCCGCTGAACGGTGGCGAGCAGACTCCTAACACCACCTCGTTGATTATCACGGGCGACACAACATGCACCGTCACAGCGAGCGCCCCCCTCATGGCCTGGAGCCAGACCGTCAACCACAGCGCCGGTTCTGCCACCACCATCACCCTGCCCAACTGGGTACAACCCGAACACTACAACATGGGCGAGAGCAAAGGCATCCACGTCACCTCCACCGCCAGCATCCAGCTGGTGGCCCTCCAGACCGAGCTGGCCTCCTCGGGAACCACCAACATACTGCCCACCGAAATCCTTCGCCGGCGCTACATTGTCAACGACTACCCCGCCGACCCCTCCCGCACCAGCTACACCGGCGCCACCATCACCATCGTCGCCACAGAACCCAACACCACCGTCCAATACACGCCACCCTGTACGCTCTATTCCATACCAGGCGACGCCCCGGCGGCACCCGCAGGCTCCCAAGCCTCGCTCACCCTCGGCAGCGCCGGACAAACCCTCACCCTTATGGCCAACAGCCCCAACGCCTCGCTGGCAGGCATGGTCGTCACCTCCAACAACCCCATAGCCATCTTCCAAGGCAACCAGTTCACCGGCCTGCCGCACGAAACACCCAGTGGCGACTTCATCTTCGACCAGGCACTGCCTGTGGAATACTGGGGAAAGACCTTCCCCGTGATGGCCGATGTGCAGCGCTCCGTGGGCAACATCCTGCGCGTGGTGGCAGGCGACACCGCATGCACTCTCACCATGGACAACGGAAACTCCTTCTCCCTCACTCCGCGGCAAACGATGGAATTAGACATCTCCGCCAATGCCAACCACATCCTCTCCTCCTCGGCACCCGTCAGCGTAGGACTCTGCTCCAAAAGCTCCGACTGGAACGCCGAACCCGGCGACGCCGCACTGCTCTCGCTCCCCGCCTTCGAAAACGGCATCTGCCACAGCTCCTTCGCCACCCCCACCACCGAACGCATCGTCTCCACCTGGAACCTCTACATCGCCACCGACTCCCCCTCCGCCATCTATCTTGACGGCAACGACATCAGCTCCCGATTCCAGCCCATCGGCACCACAAGCTACAGCCACGCCTGTATCGCCGTCCAACAGGGCTCGCACACCCTCAACTCCAACTCTGGAAACTTCGTGGCCTGGCTCAACGGCATCGGCAACGTGGACGGCTACAGCTTCAGCCTCGGCGAACACCTCGTCCCGCTGCCCTACGTGCAACCCCTCATCCACGACACCATACACTTCTCCGACACCGTATGCCAGGGCGAGGAATACCGCCTGCCGGCCTCCTTCACCGTCGACGGCCAGGTCTACACCCCACCCCTCGAGGGCCTCATCTACATCAGAGCCTCCGAGACCGCACAGCCCGGCACCCTGCAGCGCTGGTCCAACTGGGTGCAGAACGACACCCTGGTACACCACATCCACCTGACGCTCACCATATTGGCATCGACGCATGACACTCTCACCTCAAACCTCATCGCCGGCGACACCCTCCTCTTCGCCGACACCGCCATCACCCTCGCCGGCACCTACACCTTCCGCTACACGGCGCAGAACGGCTGCGACTCGGTGGTGACGCTCATCGTAGGCTACGAAGCCGCAGGCCTCACCGCCAGCGCCGACGGCGTGTGCCCCGGCGAAGAGGTGACCCTCACCGCCACAGGCACACACACCTTCATCTGGAGCGCCGCGCCCGCCGACCCCTCCCTCGACGCCCTCCAGGGACAGAACCCCGTCAGCGTGCACCCCGTGCAGACCACCACCTACAGCCTCCTCGATGCGGCAGGCAACACCATTGCCTCCATCACCGTCGGCGTCGAACCCCCTCCCGCACTCTGCATCGAAAGCAACCGCTCCTTCATCGACTTCGACCACCCCGTGCTCTCGCTCCACGACTGCTCCGTCGGCCGCCACCACACCTCATGGTCCTTCAGCGACGGCGCCACCCTGCATGGCGAACGCGCACGGCGCCTCTTCCACCACCCCCTGCCCGACTCCGTCAGCGTCACCATGACCTCCTGCAACAACGTGGGCTGCTGCGCCGACACCACCGTCGCCTTCGCCACCAAGATACGCTCCGTATGGTTCCCCAACATCTTCTTCCCCGACCAGGCGGACAACAACCGTTTCGGATGCCACACCTCCTTCGAAGTGAATGACTTCGAAATCCACATCTACAACCGCCATGGCCTCCTGGTGTGGCACTCCGACGACATCAACGCCCCATGGGACGGCACCCACGACGGCACACCCGTCCCACAAGGCGCCTATGTCTACCGATGGTACCTCACCGACATCTACGGCGACCGCCGCAACGGCATCGGCACCGTCACCCTCATCCGCTGAAACCACCCTCCCCGCACCGCCCCCACTTCGCCCCAAACAGGGCCCCTCTTCGCCCCTTCTTATATCGTTCTTATATCGTTCTCATATAGTATTCATATAGTATTTATATACAGTATATAAGAACTATATAAGAACTATATGTGAACGATATAAGAACTATATAAGAAGGGCCGAATCCGGGGCCTCTTCGGTACCTGTTCCACCCGACCGACATAGGAGGACCGGACAAAAAAAAATTTGGCCACGTCGCGTTTTTCTCGTATCTTTGCAGCCTTAAGTTATTAGAATATTTATTAATTTAAAATCATTAAGACAATGAAAATTCGTACCTTACTACTCGCCATGGCGTTCTCGCTGCTCCTCCCCAACGCAGTGCGCGCCGACGAAGGCATGTGGCTTCTGTCGCTCATCGGCAAAAATTATTCCGACATGCAACGTGCCGGCTTCAAACTGACTCCGGAAGACATCTACAGCATCAACCAGTCCTGCCTCAAGGACGCCATCGTCGGCCTCGGCAACGCCGGCAGCCCCTTCTGGCACTTCTGCACGGGAGAAATCATCTCCAGCAAGGGCCTCATGTCCACCAACCACCACTGCGGTTACGGCAAGCTGCAGGAGCACTCCACCGTGGAGCACGACTACCTGCGCGACGGCTTCTGGGCCTACACCATGGACCAGGAACTGCCCAACCCCGGCCTGACCGCCTCCATCCTTGTGCGCATGGAAGATGTCACCGCCAAAGTTAAGGAAGTCCTCACCGACGAGATGAACGAGAGCGACCGCCAGGCCGCCATCGACAAGGTCTCCAAGGAAATCGCCGACGAGGCCGTCAAAGGCACCGTCTACAACGCCAGGGTTATCCCCATGTTCAACGGCAACCAGTTCTTCCTCTTCGTCCACATCATCTACAAGGACGTCCGCCTCGTGGGCGCTCCCCCCTCGTCGATGGGCAAGTTCGGCGGCGACACCGACAACTGGTCCTGGCCGCGCCACACCTGCGACTTCTCCATGTTCCGCATCTACACCGCCCCCGACGGCACCCCCGCCGACTACAGCAAGGACAACGTGCCCCTGCAGCCCAAGCACCACCTGCCCGTCAACGCCGGCGAGATCAACGACGGCGACTTTGCCATGGTCATGGGCTTCCCCGGCACCACCGACCACTTCCTCACCTCCTACGGACTCGAGGAAACCATGAACATCACCAACAAGCTGCGCTACGAAATCCGCACCGTCAAAATCAACATCCTCCGCGAGGAAATGGCCGCCAGCCAGGCCACACGCATCAAATACGCCTCCAAGTACGCCTCCTGCTCCAACTACTGGAAATACAGCAACGAGCAGAACAAAGCCCTCAAGGCCCTCAACACCATGGGCGTCAAGAAGGAAGTCGAAAAAGAATACATGGACTGGGCACGCACCCAGACCAACCCCAAGTATAGCCGCGCCCTCGACCTCATCCAGAAAGGCTACGCCAACCGCGCCACCGTCGAGGAAGCCCAGCAGTACCTCATCGAAGGCCTCCTCTCCGGCCCCGAAAGCCCCATCTTCGCCGCCCGCGTGAAGAACACCTTCGCCCACATGCTCGAAGCCGACCCCAAGGCCGACCTCACCGTGCTCCAGGGCTACATCGACAACTTCTACAAGGACTATGACATGAACGTCGACCGCCGCCTCGTGGCCAACCTGTTCAAATATGTCGTCGACCACATGAACGCCGACTTCTGCCCCGAGTTCCTCCTCAAAGCCAACAAGAAATACAAAGGCAACTTCGACGAGTATGCCGAGGACCTCTTCGAGAAGTCCATCTTCGCCGACCCCGAGAAGCTGGCCAAGTTCATGCAGAAACCCAGCCTCCGCACCCTCGAGAAAGACCCCCTGGCCAAAGCCGGCAACGAGGCCCTCGAGGCCTACCGCGCCCTTGGCAGCAACGTTGACGAGAACATGCAGGAAAACCTCGAACGCGGCATCCGCGACTTCACCGACGGCATCCTCCAGATCAACGACAAGAACGGCAAACTCATGTCGCCCGACGCCAACAGCACCATCCGCCTCACCTACGGCAACGTGATGAGCTACGACCCCAAGGACGGCGTCTCCTACCACTACTACACCACCATGAAGGGCGTCATCGAGAAGGAAGACCCCGAGAACAGCGAATTCAACGTCCCCACCCGCCTCAAAGAGCTCTACGCCAAGAAGGACTTCGGCCGCTATGCCAACAAGCGCGGTGAGATGCCCACCTGCTTCATCACCAACAACGACATCACCGGCGGCAACTCCGGCTCGCCCGTCATCAACGCCAAAGGACAGCTCATCGGCCTGGCCTTCGACGGCAACAGCGAGGCCATGAGCGGCGACATCGACTTCGAAGAGAACCTCCAGCGCTGCATCTGCCTCGATAGCCGCTACATGCTCTGGGTCATCGACGTCTTCGCCGGCGCCAAAAACCTCATCGAGGAAATGGATATCGTAAGATAAATGAAACAAATCCAGCGACAGCAACTGCAGCAGAAGCTCTCACCGCAACAGATACAACTCATGCGTCTGCTGCAGTTGCCCGTCACTGACCTTGAGCAGGCCATCAAAGAGGAGATAGAGAAAAACCCGCTCCTCGAAGCCGACGTGCCTGCCGCCAACGAGGACATCGACGCCCTCGTCGCTGCCGACGACCGCAACCGGTCCGACTGGGATGCCGACGAAGACGACGAATACAACGCCTACGACTACCGAGAACACCTCGAACACGACCCCAACGTCACGCAGCGCGAATTCATCCTCTCCGACACCCTCTCCTTCTCCGAGCGCCTCAATGCCCAGCTCATCACACGCCGCCTCTCCGAACGGCAGCAGCTCATAGCCAACGAACTCATCGGCACCCTCGACGACGCCGGCTACCTCAGCCGCGACCTCGACCTGGTGACCAACGACATGGCCTTCCGCCAAGGCATCGACGCCTCTCGCGAGGAAGTGCTCGAAGTGCTGCGCATCATCCAAAGCCTCGACCCTCCCGGCATCGGCGCCCGCAACCTCCAGGAGTGCCTCCTGCTGCAGCTGCAGCGCATGCCCCGCGACCCCGATACATCCTTGGCCGCCACCATCCTGGAGCTCCACTTCGACGACTTCGCCAACCACCGCTACGAGCGCATCTGCAACGCCCTCGGCATCGACAACGGAGCCCTCGAACGCGCCACCTCACTCATCCGGCGCCTCAACCCCAAACCCGGCAGCTCCGAGGCCGACAGCAACTCGGCCGCCGCCACCATCACCCCCGACATCATACTCCAGCAACACGACGGCGAACTATCCTTCTACCTCAACGACGGCAACCTGCCGCGCCTCACGCTGAACACCTACTACACCGACCTCCTCACCCAACTCGAAGCCCAAAAGGCAAACCGCGAACGCCGCGGAGAAAAAGGCCCCGCCTCCGAACGCGAAACACTCTCGTTCCTACGCACCAAGCAGGCCGACGCCCAAGGGTTCATCGACCTCCTGCAGCAACGCCACGACACCATCGTGCGTGTCATGCGCCACATCGTCAAGCACCAGCGGAGGTTCCTCCTCTCCGGCGACCCCGACCAGCTGCAACCCCTGCGCCAGCGCGAAGTGGCCGACGCCACAGGCCTCGACATCTCCACCATCTCGCGCATGGCCAACAGCAAATACCTCCAGACCGACTTCGGCACCATACCCCTCAAAGACTGCTTCTCAAAAGGCATGGCCAACAACGAGGGCGAAGAAATATCGGTCGAGACCATCAAACAGCGCCTGGCCGACGCCATCGAAGCCGAGGACAAGCAAGCCCCCCTCTCCGACGACGCGCTGGCGCAACTGCTCAACAAACAAGGCTACCCCCTGGCACGCCGCACCGTGGCCAAATACCGCGAGCAACTGGGATTCCCCGTGGCACGCCTGCGCCGCGTGCTCGTTTTTGTGCTGCTGCTCCTGTCGGGCATCGGCACGTCGCAGTCGCAAGTGTCCTACTTCGACTCGCTCATCAACGCCCGCCTCGAAGCCTCGCGCCAGGTGCGCCCCTCCGGCCGCAGCACACAGGCCCGGCACGACAGCCAAGCCTCAGCCCACAGCAAGGCCGAGAGCAAAGAGGCCGTCAAAGCCATCCGCCAGGCCGCCAAAGCCCCCGAGGACAACAGCGTCGACCGCGCCCTCGTGCCCCTATGGTACGACACCTTCCCCCAGAAGCGCGTCAACCCCCTCGGCCGCACCACCCTCGACTTCCTGCCCGACGAAATCAACATCCTCCTCATACACGACAGCGCCGACTTCTGCTTCCCCGTGAGCAACGCCAAGACCTCCAACTACGGCTGGCGTTGGCAGCGCGGCCACCACGGCGTGGACATACGCCTCAACACCGGCGACCCCGTGCACTGCGCCTTCCCCGGCGTGGTGCGCGTGGCAGCGCGCATGGGAGGCTACGGCAACTGCGTCGTAGTCCGCCACCCCAACGGCCTCGAGACCCTCTACGGCCACCTCTCCAAAATCAACGTCCACCCCAACCAGCCCGTCGCCGCAGGCGAAGTGCTGGGCCTCGGCGGCTCCACGGGAAACTCCACAGGCCCTCACCTCCACTTCGAGTGCCGCTTCCTCTACCAGCCCTTCGACCCCGAATGGATCCTCGACTTCAACACCTTCTCCCTCCGCACACGCCGCCTCCACCTCGACAAGTCATACTTCGGCATCCGCCAGCCCCGCAAAGGGCAGACCCTCGACTACAAGGCCGACGAAAGCATCATCAAGGAGACCAAGAACGGCAAGAAACGACCCGCCGTACCCACGGCAAATACATACAGTACCAAAGATTTTTAATAAAGAAATGAAGAAAACGAACCTCTCCGACTACGACCCCACGGCAGTGCCCGATGGGAAAGAATACCGCATCGGCGTCATCGCCGCCGAATGGAACTCCGGCGTCACCGACGCCCTCCTCCAGGGAGCCGTCGACACACTGCGCCAGCACGGCGTCAAGGAAGAGAACCTGACCGTGCGTCGCGTCCCTGGCACCTTCGAACTCAGCGCCGCCGCCGACATGATGCTCGCCGCCAACCGCCTCGACGCCGTCATCTGCATCGGCTGCGTCGTCCAGGGCGAGACCCGCCACTTCGAGTTCATCTGCCAGGCGGTCTCGCAAGGCCTCACCAACGTGGCACTGCAGCACCACCGCCCGGTCATCTTCAGCGTCCTCACCACAGACACCATACAGCAGGCCCTCGAGCGCGCCGGCGGCCGCCACGGCAACAAGGGTGTCGAAGGAGCCGTCACAGCCCTCAAAATGATTGCCTACCAGCACAGCCTATGCGAATAGTATTCTTCGGAACCCCCGACTTTGCCGTCGAGAGCCTCGACGCCATCATGCAGTCCAGCCACGACGTCTGCGCCGTGGTCACCGTGCCCGACCGCCAGGCCGGCCGCGGCCAAAAGGTCGTCTTCAGCCCCGTCAAGCAGTATGCCCTCGACCACCACCTGCCCCTGCTGCAGCCCGAACGGCTGCGCGACCCCCACTTCCTTGCCGAGCTGCAAGCCCTCCAGGCCGACATGTTCGTCGTCGTAGCCTTCCGCATGCTCCCCGAAGCCGTGTGGAACATGCCCGCCCACGGCACCTTCAACCTCCACGCCTCGCTGCTGCCCGCCTACCGCGGCGCGGCACCCATCAACCATGCCATCATCAACGGCGACACCCGCACCGGCGTCACCACATTCCTCCTCAACCACCAGATCGACGAAGGCCACATACTCCTCCAGGCCGAAACGCCCATAGCCCCCGACGACAACGCCGGCACCCTCCACGACCGCCTGGCCCTCATGGGACGCGACCTCGTCGTGCGCACCCTCGACGGCATCGCCAGCGGCACCCTCGTCCCCCGCCCGCAGGAAGGCACCCCCACGGCAGCACCCAAAATCTTCAAAGACTTCTGCCTCCTCAACCTCCACCAGCCGGCACGGCAGGCGGCAGACTTCATCCGGGGCCTCGCTCCCTATCCCGCGGCACTCCTCACACTCATCAACCCCCAAGGGCAGGAAATCCTCTTCAAAATCTTCGACGCCGTGCCTCTCAGCGACCCAAACGGACGCCCCGGAATGCTCGAATGCGATGAAAAAAGGGTCTTAAAAATCGGTGTAGCAGACGGTTTCATCCAGATTTTGAGCCTTCAAATGAGCGGAAAACGCAAAAATTCCATCGAAGATTTTCTTCGCGGAAACAAACTAACAGGCTGGAAAACAAAGGCATAGAAAACAACCTCAAAAAAAACGAAAAAAATTTTGAAAAAAAATTTGGTTCGTATCAAAAAAAAATCTTACATTTGCACCGAAAAGAAAAACAAATAATTACAAACCCTTAAACATTATCATTATGAACAAAACTGAACTTGTTAACGCCATGGCCGCCAAGACCGGCATGACCAAAGTTGCCGCCAAACAGGCAATGACCGCTTGCTTCGATGCCATCCAGGCAGAACTGAAGAAAGGCGAGAAAGTGACCCTCATTGGCTTCGGTACCTTCAGCGTTGTGAAGCGCAAAGCCCGCACCGCCAAGAACCCCCGCACCGGCAAAGCCGTCAAGGTTCCCGCCAAGAAAGTGGCCAAGTTCAAAGCCGGCAGCAAGCTCCTCAAATAAGAGCGAGCCTGACGCGCAACCAAACAACGAATCGGGTCGCCCCAACGGACGACCCGGTTCTTTTTTTTCTCCCCCACACCCCTTTCTCAATACTCAATCAGAATGAAAAGAATAAAAAAGAAAATTTCTATCAGTGGTGTGCCGTCGGCTCGGCCGACAACAAAAAGAACCACCAGAACCTTTCTTTTTCATCGTCATTTATTGTGATTGGGGGATAAATTCAATAACATCTAAATATCCACGGTAAGAGATGCTCTCCATTGCGGGCAATTCAAAGGAGTGGAGCGTTCCAGTAACCTGGTACATCTGATGCGACTCTTCTTCACTGAATGAGCGAGGGGCATCAAAATGGAGTCGGAGGGCGCTCTCTCTACCATGATACGGCAGGTTGTCCATATTGTCATCAACCAGCCTGACCCACTCCTGCGGTTGCGTATAGTCATAATCGTGCACCGAGCCGTCGTTCTGCCAAAGCCATCCGTATATCGTCAGTGTGTCGCCGTCATATTGCTGTAAGGCGTCTCCATGGCCGCTATGGTAGAAGTATTCGTTGAATTCCGTAACACTATGGGGAACATCTGTCCGGAAAAGGACTGTCTCTTCCAACTCCTCGCAACTCGCCATTTGCAAGCAGACGGCTACCAGGATAGGAATAATGAATGTTTTCTTCATGATTGTTGTCTGTATTTGTTTGTGTTTTTATTGGTTCAACTTCATTTCGTCAATCTGCTTCTGGAGGTCGATGATATATAGGGTGAGGTATCCTCCTCCCCTCCTCGCGGGGACAGAATGGGAAACAGCAGATAGAAGTTCTTGTCCGGCGCGTTATACATCGACTCTCCCAGATCCCAATGCACCTTGATGTTTAAATCTTGTGCAGGGTGTAGACTCGGGTTGGCCCCATGACCAAAGTCAGGTCGTCGCCATCGATGGTGAAGGGGATCTCTGCCTCGTCGAAGGGTAGGTTGATTGTGCCGTTGGGGGCGGTGTAGGAGTAGCTGAAGGTTCTGCCGTCGTCGTAGCCTGCCGAGGGAATGTCGGGAACAATATATTCTGCCCTCATGGTGCCGGAGTAGGAGTTTGCGAAGGCGATGGTAATGGTAATGTTGCCGTCGTGCTCGTTGTCGTCATCGTCGAGGTATGGCTGAGAAAAGGTTGTCTGCCATGTTGTGCCTTCGAGGCCGGTGGCTGCGGGAGTGGGGGAGGAGGACTGCCGGGTGAAGACGATGTCGCCGTTGTCGGTATTGGAAATGGTGAGCTTGTCGCCGTTGACGGTGAAAGACACGCTTAGGTTTTCTCCGGAGCCATAAGGATCTTCAATGACGATGCTTCCGCTGCCGGTGCTGCCGGAGAGGGAATAGGAGTAGGAAAAGGGGAATCTGTATTCTTCGGGCTGTTCGGAGTCTCTCTGGGTTTTGGTGTCGAGCATTCCGGATGTTCCGTCGACAAAGGTTAACTGCCAGACCCTGTTTTCTACGCTTACGGTGCCGTCGTCGGCGGTGTCTGTTATTCGGTTTTGGGCTACCCATGTGGTCCCGGAGAGGGAGGATGGGGTGTCGGTGTCGTCGCTGCAGGAAGCGAAGAACGTTGTGGCGGCCACAAAGAATAGGGCCAAGAGGCGTGTTGTGTTTTTCATCGGTTTCTTTTTTTTAGTTTAGTTTTCAATGTAATTTTTCCTTAAATTGTACAACACAATGGCATCCTGCTGGGAGGCTGTTCCGGTATGGAAAACACATATTGTATGCTTCAGCCTGGAGATGGCGACGACGTCGTTCCGCAGCCGGTCCGTTGTGTCCATGGTCTGCTTGGGGTCGCTCCTGGGCGAGAGCCTGACCGTCACGATGTCCTCGCCCGCGGCGATCATCGCCCGAATGGCGGGGGTCATGGGCTGGATGCCAAAGTCGCGCATGAGGGTGTCCCACCCTTCGTCGTCGAGGGCCTGGAGGGTGGTGACGTCGACGGCGAGGGTGTCGCCGACGGCGAAGTTCTTGAGGAAGGTGATGGCGAGGTGGGGGTTGGCTTCGTAGCGGCGGTAGAGCTCGCCGACCTCGACCCGCGGCCACATTACGGCCGCGGCCAGGACGAGAGCCAGCACCGTCAGCATGGCGCCGAAGGACCAGAACAGCTTTATTTTCCTGGGCATCATACCGCGGAGAGTATTTGTTGCACGCACCTCACGGCGCCGTCTGTCGAGAGGGCCCCCTTTGCCGCCGGGCGTCCGGCGGCGAGGCTGACGGCCGCCGACGCCGACAGCGTCGCCGCAACCAGCAGCGCCGCCAGCAGCAGGCAGCGCCTCACGGCGGCACGGCGGCGGTAGCCACGGCAGGCGTCTCCCAGCCCCCGGGCATGCGCGTCGGCCAAAGCCAACGCGTGGCGCCTCGCCTCACGCGACAGTTCTTCATTCTCTTGTCTCTTCATGATTCAATATATTTGATTAATTTCTTCTTTATATTGTGGCGCATCTGCACCACCGTGCGGCGCTTCAGCCCCAGCACACGGGCTATTTCCCCGTCGTCGGCGCCCTCGGCAAGCATCAGGAACATACGCCGCTCGGCGCCGTCGAGGCACGAGGCCAGCTCGTCGACGGTCAGCCTGTTCACCTCGCCGCCGCCGGCCACGCTCTCGGCCAGCACCGCCGTCAGAGGCAGCTCGGACCAGCGCGCTACACGGCGCCGGTAACGGGTGATGGCCACACGGCAGCGTCCATAGACCCAGCGCAACTCCTCGCGCCCCCCGCGCGTCGGCGCCAGCTCCGGCATGCGCTTCAGCAACTCCACATAGCACTCCTGCAGCAGCTCGCGGCACAGCCACTCGCGACCATACGAGGCGCGCTGGCACATCACAAGGATGAACCTCCGGTGGCGCTCGACCATCGCATCATACTCCTTATATGTCTCTTCCTGTACGGCCATTACATGCCCCTAAAAAAAAAAACTCACATATATAATACACGCTTTTTTTCAAAACTGTGACATTAAAACTCTTTTTTTAACATTTTTTTTCCACCCCGCCGCATTTCACCCCTTCTACCTATAATATATCACCGAGAA
>CALGCG010000071.1 GCA_937884485.1 uncultured Bacteroidales bacterium | reverse complement strand
AACATGGCCGGTGGCCAGGCCGATCTGGTTACCGTAGGAGGAGTAGCCTGCGGCAGCGGTCTGGCACAGCTTTCTCTGGGGCAGCTTGCCGGCCAGAGTCTCGTTCAGAGGCTTCCGGGGGTCGGCAGCGCCGGTGACGCGCATGGCCTGGTAGACGTAGGTGCGGCCGCTCAGCGGGTCGCGGATGCAGCCGCCGAGGCAGGTGGCGGCACCGCCGAAGGGTTCAATCTCGGTCGGGTGGTTGTGGGTCTCGTTCTTGAAGTTGATGAGCCACTCCTCGCGGTTGCCGTCGATGACGACGGGCACCACGATGGAGCAGGCGTTGATCTCGTCGCTCGGCTCCTGGTCGTCGAGGTAGCCGGCCTTCTTCAGGCGCTTGGCGGCCAGTGTGCCGATGTCCATCAGGCAGACGAACTTGTCCGTGCGGCCCGCATACTGTTCCTTATGGTCTTCGAGGTACTGCTTGAAAGCGCCCTCGATGAGCGGACGGTAGAGGCCGTCGTCGAAGCGGACATCCTTCAGCTCGGTGGCGAAGGTGGTGTGGCGGCAGTGGTCGCTCCAGTAGGTGTCGAGCACGCGGATTTCGGTCATGGTGGGGTTGCGCTTCTCCTCGTCGTGGAAGTAGCGCTGTATGTGCTTGAAGTCGGCGAAGGTCATGGCCAGACCAAGGCCGTCATACAACTCTTTCAGCTGCGGCTCGGCCATATCCTTGAAACCGTCGAAGACAATGACGTCGGCGGGCTCGTCGAAGTGGTCCTCCAAGGTGGCGGGCTTGGGGCCGTCGGCGCGACGGCTGTCCACGGGGTTGACGCAATGCTTGACGATGGCTTCCTGCCAGTCGGTCTTCCCAGATTTCCCTTTCACACCGGAAATGACATACGTCGTGGCGCTCTTGATGATGGGGTGCTCGGCATCGTTGAGCAGGCAGACACACTGCTCCGCGCTGTCGGCACGCTGGTCAAACTGGCCGGGGAGGTACTCCACCGTGAAGCAGAAATCGCCCTCCTTATGGGGAAACTCTTCCTCGTACAGGTCATCCACCGGCGGCTCGCTGAAGACGGTGCCCTTGGCCTTGGCAAAGGTCTCGTCGCTCACATTCTCGATGTCGTAGCGTATCAGCACGCGCACGTCCTCGGCCTCGATGCCGAGGTATTCGCTCATTTCGCTCTTCAACTCCTTCGCCTTCACGGCAAAGGCTGGTTTCTTTTCAACAAAGATTCTTCTAACCATATATGTTTTCTTGTTTATTTTTCTTCCTGCGGGGCGGCGCTCTCGCCGTCCACCTCAATGAACTGTTCCGGATGCTTGGCCATCTCCTTTTTGTACAGACGGCGTATTTTCAGTATGTCGGCCTCGGCATCGTCGGTGGTCCAGATGGCCTCGCCGATGCTTACCTGCCGCTTGCCGAAGTCGAGGAACGCCGGCACGATGGGCACCTGCGCCTGGTGGGCAATCTCCCAGAAGCCGCGTTTCCAGCGCTTCACGGGTTTTCTGGTCCCCTCGGGCGTGATGGCTATGGCCAGACCCTCGCCCTTGGCGAACTCGTGCACGGCGGCACCCACCATGTCGTTCTTGCGGTTGCCGCGGTCGATGCTGATGGCACCCAGATGGCGCAGCAGCGGACCCAGCGGACCCCAGAAGAACTCCTTCTTGATAAAGATTCTCCCATTGACCCCGAGGCTCCACAGATAGGCCGTACCCACCAGATAATCAGCCACCGACGTATGCGGTGCCGTAGCAAATACGCACCGCTGTATTTCGGGCCTGGAGCCCTTTTCCGGCAGGATGAATTTCCACCCGCCTATCTTCGTTATGAGTATCCAAATTTTTTTCATTGCGAGTGCAAAGGTACGCATTTTTTTCTTATTATAATAAAATATTTTTCCACCGCCTGTTAATAGTCCCCGCCAAACCGGCATCCGCCCGCACTCCGGGAAACAGGAAAAATGCCAAATCGACCCTCCTCCCCCCTACCCCCTCCCTATCATCTCCCACCATGGTGGGAGTTGGTTGGGAGTTGGTTGGGAGTTGGTAGGGAGTTGATAAGTACAACATACTGATTATGTGCATTTTGCAGAGCAGTTAAATTCAGCCTCCAACCAAAACGTCAAAATACTTATTATCAACGTTTTATATTTTTAACAACAGTGATACAGAAAGCGAATCTTGACCAAATATTAATCGAAAAACATAAAAAGCAAAAAAGGTGTTTTTGCCAAATCACCCCCCCCTGGCCATCGTCCCGGCAGGGGTATTTTTTCCGTTTGGCAACGGCTCGGGAACCGATTCTTTTCCGCAAAGCGAAAAATATTTTGCCATGTCGCCAAAGATTCGTATCTTTGCACTTTGAAACAGAATAAAAAAAATATACATATATCTATGAAGACAAAGTACATCGCATTGGCCATGGCCGCCATGCTCGTCAGCGGCGGCGCCATGGCACAGAAGAAGAAACAGGTGGAGACCACCTACAACGGCGGCATCACCACCGAGATGATGCAGCAGATGAAGAAGAGCTTCGGCGGTTCGGCCTCCGACAAAGCCCTGCGCAACATCATGGTGAACCAGAGCCCCGCCAAGCTGGCCATGAACTACGAGAACGCCACCAAGTTCGACTCGCACTTCAGCAACCGTGTGGAAAGCCGCGCCGTCACCGACCAGCAGTCCTCGGGCCGCTGCTGGATGTTCACCGGCATGAACGTGCTCCGCAACCAGGCCATCCGCAAGCACCACCTGCCCGCCGACTTCCAGTTCTCGCAGGCCTACCTCTTCTTCTACGACCAGCTGGAGAAGGCCAACCTCTTCCTGCAGGCCATGATCGACACCTACAAGAAACCCATCGACGACCAGGAGGTGCAGTGGCTCTTCAAGAACCCCATCGGCGACGGCGGCCAGTTCACCGGCGTGGCCAACCTCATCGACAAGTACGGCCTCGTGCCCTCCGACGTGATGCCCGAGACCTACAACACCAACAACACCTCCAGCATCAGCAACCTCATCGCCCTCAAGCTCCGCGAGGACGGCCTGCAGCTGCGCGAGATGGCCGCCCAGAAGGGTGTCTCCGGCGCCAAACTCCTGGCCACGAAGACCTCCATGCTCGGCACCATCTACCGCATGCTGGCCCTGACCATGGGCGAGCCTCCCGCACAGTTCACCTGGCAGCAGAAGGACGCCTCGGGCAAGATTGTGGAGACCGCCACCTATACCCCCAAGGAGTTCTACGAGAAGTTCGCCAAGACCGACTTCAGCAAGTACTACATGGTGATGAACGACCCCACCCGCGAATACTACAAAGTGTATGAAATCCAGTACGACCGCCATGTCTACGACGGCCAGAACTGGCGCTACCTCAACCTGCCCATGGAGGACATCGCCCCCATGTGCATCGCCTCCATCAAGGACAGCACCATGATGTACTTCAGCTGCGACGTAGGAAAATTCCTCAACCGCGACAACGGCTTGATGGACATGAACAACTACGACTACGAGAGCCTTATGGGCACCACCTTCGGCATGGACAAGAAGCAGCGCGTGGCCACCTTCGCCAGCGGCTCCTCGCACGCCATGACCCTCTGCGCCGTCGACCTCGACAAGGACGGCAAGCCCATCAAATGGATGGTGGAGAACAGCTGGGGCCCCAACTACGGCTACCAGGGCAACCTCATCATGACCAACGACTGGTTCAACGAGTACATGTTCCGCGTGGTTCTCGAGGAGAAGTACATCCCCGCCAACATCCGCGCCATGATGGACCAGAAACCCATCATGCTCCCCGCCTGGGACCCGATGTTCGCCCCGGAAGAATAGTACAATTATGAAACACATCAGGAAATCGATATGGGCACTGGCGTTGCTGGTGCCCTTCTTTGCCCAGGGCCAGGAGCGGCTGGAACCCTGTGCTTTTGTACAGGATTACGACCGGATGTGCATCGAGAAGCTGGTGCACAAGGGCTACGATTTTTTCTATATGCGCTGTCCTTCTTTCTTCGCCGAGAGTGCCCTGAGCCTGCAGATTCCGACGGCGGGACCTGCCAACCGAAGCCTGCTGACCTACAGCACGGCCGAAGAGAACATCTGGTACGCCAAGAAACGCCATAAGGTGAAGGTGACTACCAGCGAGATGCGGGTGCCCGACAGCGTGGCACGAAGGCTGCGCCTCCTTGCCAACCACGCCATCGTCACCGCCTCGCCTTGGGCCGACCAAAGAATGCTCTGTGACGGCACAGGGTACTACTTCTGCAACCGCATGCAAGGAGCCATGACGCACTCGCCCGACTCCGACGCCCGCACCTTCCTCCTGGTGCAGGTCATGGACAGCGTATGCCTGGCCGTCGTCCACTCCGACACCGCCTTGCTGCTGCGGCAGATGCCAATGCTCGACAGCCTCGACCGCTGTTTCCGCCAAGACTACCCCCTGGAGGCTTTCATGCCCGATTTCAAACCACGGCCCTTCACCGACAGCACCGGCGTCATGCACCTGCAGTTCTACCGCAACGAGTGCTTCATGAACATCACCGTCGCCGACAGCGCCGATGCCGCCGCCCAGATACCTCCCATGCTGAACTTTTACCAGCAGTTAGCCCGCGAGATATTCATCCGTTATCCCGACTACAGGAGACTCTCCGTAATGGTCGATCCAAAATGCATTGAGCCCCGCTGCAAAGTCGTCACCCGCGAATACCACAACTACCAATACCTCGACCGGCAATACCGACCCAACTACACGCTGGAACTCCCGCCCTCGATGCTCACCCTTGAGCGCTGCCTGAAGGCCATGGAACTCCCCGAGGGGGAGCACAGAATAGAATAGATTTACCGCTGCCCGAAGAGCCAGGCGAGGTTGAAACGGTAGTACCACAACTCGCAGGCTCCCGAGGGGTTCTGCTCGATGTAGGCCCCAATGGTGCCGTCGGGCAGGAGGGTCAGCGAGGAGTAGACCGACGGGCCGTCGAACAGCAGCACCGGGCTGTGCCACGACTGTCCTTCGTCCGAACTGCTGAAAACACTGACTTTTTCCCTCTGCATCGAATTGGGCAGGCTATGCAGAATCAGCGTGTCATTCACCCTCAGCATGTCGCCGTTGCAGGCGTTGGCCTGCATCTCGTTCCACACGCCCTGCGTGCCCCACGTCGCGCCGCCATCGGCGGAAACGTTATAGCCCCTGGCACCGCTGCGGCGCACGCTGAGCAGTACCCTCCCATCGTTCAACTCCATCAGTTTGGCCTCGTCGCCCTGTGCGAAAGCGCGCTGCGACACCTGCCAGGAACGGCCGTCGTCGTCGCTGTAGACGACGAAGTTGTCCAGCACCTGCGCACTCTTCCGGCACATCGCCGCAGCCACCATCACCCTCCCCTTGTGCTCGCCATGCTTCAGTCGCAAGGCGTTGCCGGAGGCGAAGAACGACGCCTTGTAGCCTTGGCCGGCGGCATGTTGCGCCTGGCTGCCCCAAAGCACGGAAGTGATGTCCTCAGGCTCGCCCCAGGTCTGCCCACGGTCGGTCGAGCGGCAGACATAGCTCCGCTGCGGGTCGCTCTCCGTCGAAGCCCACAAACCGTTGCCTCCCACGAAGAAACACAGCACGTCGCCGTTCGCACACTGCACCAGCGCGGGGTCGCCATAGCCGTGCTTGTAGCCCGTCCCCTCGACTATGGTCTGCGGCTCGCTCCATGTCTTGCCAAGGTCCGACGAGCGGCGGCAGACGATGTCGATGTCCTCCGGCAGGTCGGTTTCGTTGTACTTGCGCTTGTCGTTCACCGCCAACAGGGTGCCATCGTCCAGGCAGAGCAATGCGGGTATGCGCCAGTTGGCCGACCCGTAGTCGCCCGGAGCATAGAGCCGCAGGCTGTCGATGAACGGTTCCTCCTGGGCGGCCGCCGTCTGCACCTCTTTGCCGCAGGCCGATGCCGCCAGCAGCAACGCCGCCAGCAGCAGCATACACCACAGCCTATTCATCGCGCTTGCGCTTGAACCACTCAACGAACTTCGGCAGGTCGTCCAGCTTCTGGAAGCCGCTCTTGAAGGGCTCGGCAGGCACCGGGACAGTCTCCATGTACCCAACGAGCGTGGCGCAATCGAACTCGCCCATCAGGGCCTCCAGTGTCACATACACGCCCACCTGGAAATCCTCGTTCTCGGGCTGCGAACCCTCGACGGCAATCCTCAGGCCCAGCATGTCGGGTTCCTCCTCACATTCCAGCTGCTCGAAGTACATCTTGCGAGTATCGAACACCCAGCGGTCGAACCTCACCTTCAGCTCGGTGCCCATAGGCTGCTTGAACGCCACGAACTCCCACCAGTCCAGGTCCGGGGCCGCATCCACCAGCTCCACCACATAGCGGAACAGGTCGGTGTCGCCCTCGGCGGTGAAGGTCAGCGTGCGTCCGTTGGCAGTGGCGTCGCCGATCTCGTAGGACAAGCCGTTGCAATATTTCGTCAGCTGATACTGCAGGGCGTTCTCCAGCTCCGTGCGCTCCTTCTCCTCCAGGTCGCCCATGGCCACCAGCTGCTCGTTGTGGTCCTCGAACCACTTCCAAAAAGTCTCTACTTTCTCCATACGTATTTAAATTATAATCGCTTCCGGCGTGAGGGACACGCCGAATTTCTGTTCCACATCCTGTTGTATTTCGCGGGCCAGGGCGACGACCTCGGCGCCGGTGCAACCGCCGGCATTGTAGAGCACCAGGGCGTTCCGGGGCCACACGCCGGCCTTGCCCATCGTACGTCCTTTCCATCCGGCGCGGTCTATCAGCCAGCCCGCCGAGAGCTTGTAGCCCTCCGCTGTGCGATGTGCCTCGGGCATATCGTCAAAACGCTGGCGCAGACCCTCGTACACCTCCTCGCCCACCACGGGATTCTTGAAGAAACTGCCTGCCGACCCATGCTCCTCGGGCCTGGGCAGCTTGCCCCACCGCAGGTCGGCGATGGCCTGGCGCAACTCGGCCGCCGAGGCATGGGGAAGACCCTCCAAAGCCTTGTAGCTCAAATTGGCCGTGAACTCCCGACGCAAGCGGTAGCTTACTCGCAGCACCAGGAAGCGGCCTGCAGCGTGCTTGAACATCGAATCGCGGTAGGCGAAACAGCAGTCCTCATTGCTGAACGTACAGCAACGCCCCTCGCGAAGGTCGTACACCTCCACGCTCTCCACCACGTCCTTGGCCTCCACGCCGTAGGCCCCGACGTTCTGCACCACCGACGCCCCTACCGTCCCCGGAATGGCCGTGAGGTTCTCCAGGCCGTACAGCCCTTGCTCCAGGCTCCAGGCCACCAGGTCGTCCATCACCATGCCGCCCCAGGCGGTGACCGTCGCGCTGTTGCCGTCGGGCCGCACCGAGACCTCCTGCACCGCGTCCAAACGGACCACCATGCCGTCGTAATCCTTGGTAAACACCATGTTGCTGCCACCCCCGAGCACCATCCAGGCGTCCTCGAGAGGCAACGAGGCGGGGTCGTCGCCCGGCTCCAGCACCGCCATGCGGCGGGCCTTGGTGTCGATGCCAAAGGTATTGTACGCCTTCAGCGATATATTTTCAAAAACCTTCATCTGTCGTCCTCCTTGGGTCCCAGTTCCTTCTTCGGACGGCGCTCCTTGGGCACATAGTCCATGCTGAACACCTGCCTGTGTGTCAGCAGCAAAACACCGCTCAGCACCGCCCCCAGCACGTCGCATATCATGCAGGCCTGCCACACGCCGGTGACGCCGTCGCCGTGGTTGAAGTCCATCAACAAGTCGGGCAGTATCAACGACAACGGAATGAGGAAGATAACCTGCCGCGAGAGGCTCGTCACGATGGCTATCCACGGCTGGTCGATGCTTTGGAAAAGCTGCGAGTTGGTCACCGTGAACGCTATCAGCGGGCACATCACCATCAGGTAGCGCAACGCCGGGGCGCCCATGGCAAGTATCTCGGGCTCGGAGTTGAAGAACCCGATGATGGTGCGCGGGAACACCAGCGACAGCACCATGCCCACCACGCCGATGAGCAGACAGACCTTCATCGTAAGCAGGTACACCTCGCGCAGACGGTCGTTGCGCCGGGCGCCGTAGTTGTAGCCTGCAATGGGCTGCATGGCCTGGCACAGGCCGAGCATCACCATGAACACCAGGCCCATAGCCGAGTTGGCAGCGCCATAGACCGTCATGGCGTCGTCGCCGCCGAAGCGTATCAGCTGGCGGTTCAGCACGGCCACCACGGCAAAGGCAGCCACATTCATCGAGAACGGACTGATGCCGATGGCAAGGATATTCCTGAAAATGTACATCTTGGGACGCCACGCATGACGTTTGAAGCGGATGAACGAGTGCGGCAGAATGAAGTGCGCCACGGCCACACTGGCCGACGCCGCCATCGAGATGGTGGTGCCCCATGCCGCTCCCTTCATGCCCCAGCCCAGGACGCTGATAAACACATAGTCCAGCACGATGTTCAGCACCGCGCCGCCCACCATGATCCACATGCCCTTCATCGGGTAGCCGCTCGAGCGGATGAGACCTACGAGGTTGAACGTCAGCGTCAACAGGAACATACCCGGCAGCACGATGTACATGTACTCGCACGCCGCGTCGATCACCGACGCCGAGGCGCCGTCGGCAAAAAGGTTCATGATGGGGTGCATCCACAGGTAGCCGCCCACCACGAAGATAAAGCCGAACAGGAACGTCAGCAACACACTGTTGCCCAATATCTTCTCCGCCCAGCGCACATCCTTCCGCCCCAGCACGATGCTCATGCGGGCACTCGAACCGGCACCCACCAGCGACCCGAAGGCATGGATGATGTTCATCACCGGGAAGGTGATGGTCAGCGCCGCGAGCAGCATCTTGCCGTCGCCGATGCTGTTGCCCAAGAAGATACGGTCCACGATATTGTAAATCGACGTCACCACCTGGCTCGCCACCGCCGGCAACGCATACTGCCACAGCAACTTGCCCATCGGCTTCGTCTCCAACTCCTGTATATTGTCCATTTTGCGATAAATTTCAAACCTTAACAATTCTTAACGGCAAACCGTTCCATTTATTGTACCCGAAATATAAAAAAATACCACCCCCCGCAACACCCCCGTCCCACCCTCGCCTTCGCCCCGAACTCGTACCCAATAGGGCCCCACTTCGGCACATGTCATATAGTTTACATATAGTTCACATATAGTTCTTATATAGTTCTTATATACACTATATAAATACTATATAAGAACTATATAAGAACGATATAGGAACTATATGAGAAGGGCCGAATTCGGTACGTCTTCGACACGAAGCGATCCGCTACACGGCACCCCTGCATATCGGGATGCAACAGGCCCGATGGCGACGCGTGAGGAAATATTTATCCGAAAGTGAAAGTTTTTGCCCGACGACGATACATAAATCTATATAGCATAAATAAAAAAAACAATGCAGAAAACCATAGCAGCGTTCTTATCGATTGTTTTTCTGGCAACTGCATGCCAGAAAGACAATGTCGACGTGGTCTCCGACACCACCTCCGGCGGCACCGAAGTCTCCGACACCACCACCACTGTCACCACCGACTTCGACCGCACGGTGACCATCGTTTTCTCCACGTCGGGCCCGGCCACCGTCACCGGCGCCGAGGGCAACGTCAGCGCCACCGTCAGCGGCAACGACGTCACCATCCGCAACGCCGGCGACGAGAAGGTGCTCTACGCCCTCTCCGGCACCACCTCCGACGGATTCCTGAAAATCTACAGCGGCAAGAAGCAGGGCATCCAGCTCAACAGTGTGAGCATCACCAACACCCGCGGCGCGGCCATCAACGTGCAGGGCCTCGAGTCGACGCCCGCCAAGGGCAAGCGCGTGGACCTCATCCTCAGCGGCAGCAGCACTCTGGCCGACGGCGCCACCTACAGCCTGACGCCCTCCTCCGAGGACGAGAAGGCCGCGCTCTTCAGCGAAGGCCAGATTGCCTTCAGCGGCAGCGGCACCCTCACCGTCAATGCCACGGGCAAGGCCGGCATCACCAGCGACGACTGGGTGCAGTTCCTCAGCGGCACGACGGTGAACGTCACCTCGACGGCAGGCCACGGCGTGCGCGGCAAAGACTATATCCTCGTCAGCGGCGGCACCATCGACGTCAACGTGTCGGCGGGCGGCAAGAAGGGCTTCAGCAGCGACAGCCTGGTGCGCTTCGACGGCGGCGAGACCACCATCAAGGTCACCGGCTCCACCGTGGTGACCACCACCGACGGCGTCGCCGACACCAGCGGCACGGCGGGCGTCAAGGCCGACCAGCTGTTCGAGATGAACGCCGGCATCCTGACCATCACCAACAGCGGCACCGGCGGCAAGGGCATCAGCGGCGACGGCAACGGCTACTTCCGCGGCGGCACGGTGAACGTCACCGTGACGGGCAACAACTTCGGCACCTCCTCCAGCGGCGGCGGTGGCGGCGGCCATGGCCCCTGGGGTGGCGGCAGCAGCAGCGACAACAGCGTGGGCGCCAAAGGCATCAAGTTCGACGGCAACATCGAGATCTCCGACGGCGTCATCACCGTCACGGCCTCCAAGCACGAAGGCATCGAGACCAAAGGCACGCTGACCATCACCGGCGGCGAGGTCTACAGCCAGTCGAGCGACGACGCCATCAACGCCGCCTCCGACCTGACCATCAGCGGCGGCTTTGTATGCGCCTACTCCACCGGCAACGACGGCATGGACGCCAACGGCAACCTCTACCTCAAGGGCGGCGTGGTCTACGCCATCGGCGCCTCTTCGCCCGAGGTGGCCTTCGACGCCAACACCGAAGGCGGCAAGAAGCTCTACGTGCAGGGCGGCACCATCATCGCCATCGGCGGCCTGGAGAGCGGCTCACAGCTGTCGCAGAGTTGCTATAGGGCAACGTCGTGGAATAGAAATACATGGTATTCCATCACCGTGGGCAACACCACCTATGCCTTCAAGACCCCCTCCAGCGGCGGCAGCGGCCTCGTCGTCTCCGGGTCGGAGCAGCCCACCGTCAAGAGCGGCGTCAGCACCGAGGGCGGCACCTCGCGCCTGAACGGCATGCTCCTCGACGGCACCACCGTCAGCGGCGGCAGCGCCGTCAGCCTCAGCTCGTACAGCGGCAACAGCGGATGGGGCTGGTAGCTCCCGGGGAAAAAGAAAAAAAGCCGAAAGCTGGAATTATCGGAAGTTCGATAGTTCCAGCTTTCGGCTTTGACAGGTACAATCTAAAAAAGTCTATCCTTTTATCCTGTTTTTCAACGCCATGATGGCGTTGTAGGCCACCAGGCCGTTGGCCAGTTCGAGGCTGCGCTCGTCGACGATGAGGTTGGGTCGGTGGAGGTTGCTGAAGGGGGTGCCGGGCACGTGGATACCGACACGGAAGTAGCAACCGGGAATCTTTTGCTGGTAGAAGGCGAAGTCCTCGGCCGTCATGCGGAGGTCGAGCCACTCGACATTCTCCTGGCCCAGGAAGGCGCAGGCGTTGTCGTGCACCTGCTGGGTGCAGGCGTCGTCGTTGATTACCGGGGGGTAGCCCTCGTCGACGAAGAGGTCGCACTCGCCACCCATGGCTTCGGCCACGCCGGAGCTGATTTTGCGTATCAGCTCGTGGGTGCGCAGACGCCATTCGGGGTCGAAGGAGCGGATGATGCCCTCCATCTTCACCGTGTCGGGCGTGATGTTGGTGCGGCCGCCCACATCTTCGATTTTGCCGATGGTGAGCACCGTGGGCGACATGGGGGCAGCGTTGCGGCTGACGACCTGCTGCAGGGCGATGACAATGTGCGAGGCAATGAGGATGGGATCCACGTTGAGGTGCGGCGTGGCGCCATGGCCGCCCTTGCCCTTGACGGTCCAGTAGAGCTCGTCGGTGGAGGCCATGTACTTGCCTTTGCGCATGCCCACGCGGCCGAAGTCCATCTCCGGCAGGCAGTGGAAGGAATAGATTTCGTTGGGCTTCACCTCGTCGAAGAGGCCGTCGTTCATCATCATGCGGGCGCCGCCGGGGTATTTCTCCTCGCTGGGCTCGAAAATGAACATAAGGTCGCCCTCCAGTTGGTCGCGCATCTGGGTGAGAATCTTGACGGCGCCGAGGAGGGAGCAGGTGTGCATGTCGTGACCGCAGGCGTGCATCACGCCGGGGTTCTCGCTGGCGAAGTCCAGGCCGGTGCACTCGGTGATGGGCAGGGCGTCGTAGTCGGCGCGCAAAGCCACGCAGTAGGAATGGTCGCCGTTGCCTCTCAGCATGGCCATCACGCCGGTCTTGCCGATGCCGGTCTTGGGTTCAAGACCCATCTCGCGCAGGCGTTCGGCCACGAAGGCCATGGTGCCGTACTCCTCCTGCGAGAGTTCCGGATGGCGGTGCATCCAGCGGCGCCAACCAATCACCTCCTCGCGCTGCGCGTGGGCCAACAGTTTGATTGTGTCGATAATGTTATCCATCATGCTTTCTTGATGCAAATGCAGGTATTCTGACCATCAAGCAACTCGATGGGAGTGCCGTTTTGAACCTCGGGGACGAGGGTCAGGGAGGTGCAGAGGGTCTCGGAGCAGATGTAGTCGCGGTGGGCGTTGACAGCGTTGTCCCACTCGCCGCTCTGCAGCTCGACCACAATGCGGTCGGTGACGTCGAAGCCTTCCTTGCGGATGTTCTGTATGCGGTTCACCAGCTCGCGGGCGATGCCTTCGTCGATGAGTTCGGGGGTGAGCTGAATGTCGAGGGCCACGGTGAGGCTGCCGTCGTTGGCGACGACCCAGCCGGGGATGTCCTGGGTGGCAATCTCGACGTCGGTGAGGAGCACTTCGCAGTCGGTGCCGTCAACGCTGACCATGCAGCGGCCGTCGGCTTCGAGGGCGTTGATCTGCTGCTGGCTGAAGGCCAGGATGGCGGCGCCGAGGGCCTTCATCACCTTGCCGTAGCGCGGACCGAGGGTCTTGAAGTTGGGTTTGATCTTCTTGACCAGGAGGTCGTTGTCGGCAGCGAGGAACTCCACGGCTTTGACGTTAAGCTCGGAGCAGATGAGGTGCTGCACTTTCTCAATCTGGGCCTTCATGGCCTCGTCGCGCACGGGGACGACAATCTTCTGGAGCGGCTGGCGCACGCGGAGGTTGCTCTTCTTGCGCAGGCCAAGCACCATGGAGCAGACCTTCTGGGCCAGCTGCATGCGCTCCTCGAGGGCCTTGTCGACCATCTCGACATTGTATTCCGGGAAGGCCAGATGGTGCACGCTCTCCACGTTGTGGCGGTGGGTGACGGCGTTGAGGTCGAGGAACATGCGCTCGCTGAAGAAGGGCGCGATGGGTGCCATGAGACGGCTGAGGGTCTCGAGGCAGGTGTAGAGGGTCTGGTAGGCGGAGAGCTTGTCGTCGGTCATGTCGCCACGCCAGAAACGGCGACGGCTGAGGCGGACGTACCAGTTGCTGAGGAAGGCGTCGACGAAGGTGCCGATGGCACGGCCGGCGCGGGTGGGCTCGTAGTCCTCGAAGGCGTCACCGACGGTCTTGACGAGGGTGTTGAGTTCGGAGAGAATCCAACGGTCGATTTCCGGACGGTCCTTGATAGCGAGGTCCTTCTGGCTGTAGTCGAAGCCGTCGAGGTTGGCATAGAGGGCGAAGAAGCTGTAGGTGTTATACAGTGTGCCGAAGAGTTTGCGGCGCACCTCGTCGACACCTTCGATGTCGAACTTGAGGTTGTCCCAGGGCTGGGAGTTGGTAATCATATACCAGCGCGTGGCGTCGGGGCCGTACTTGCCGAGGGTCTCGAAGGGGTCGACGCCGTTGCCGAGGCGCTTGGACATCTTGTTGCCGTTCTTGTCGAGCACCAGGCCGTTGGAGATGACGTTCTTGAAGGCCACACTGTCGAAGCACATGGTGGCGATGGCATGGAGGGTGTAGAACCAGCCGCGGGTCTGGTCGACGCCCTCGGCGATGAAGTCGGCGGGGAACTGGTCGGCCTTCAGGGGTTCGCCCATGTAGTGGATCTGGGCGTAGGGCATGGCGCCACTGTCGAACCATACGTCGATCAGGTCGGGTTCGCGGCGCATGGGTTTGCCGCTGTCGCTGACCAGGACGACGCCGTCGATATACGGGCGATGCAGGTCGAAGTCCTTGCCGGAATAGGGGTTGTCCTTCATCACGCCGGCGGCGACGGCCTTGTCGATCTCCTTGCGGAGCTCGTCGACGCTGCCGATGCACTTCTCCTCCTTGCCGTCCTCGGTGCGCCAGATGGGCAGCGGGGTGCCCCAATAGCGGCTGCGGCTGAGGTTCCAGTCCACGATGTTCTCCAGCCAGTTGCCGAAGCGGCCGGTGCCGGTGGCTTCGGGCTTCCAGTTGATGGTGCGGTTGAGTTCGATCATACGGTCCTTGAGGGCCGTGGTGCGGATGAACCAGCTGTCGAGGGGGTAGTAGAGCACGGGCTTGTCGGTACGCCAGCAGTGGGGATAGCTGTGGGTGTGCTTCTCGCTCTTGAAGAGCTTGCCTTCGCCCTTGAGCATGATGACCAGCTCGACGTCGAGGCTCATGTCCTTCTCGGTCTTGGTGGGGTCGTAGGCGTTCTTGACGAACTTGCCGGCATACTGGCCGTAAAGCTCGGTGTTCATATTCTCTTTGACCCATGCGGGGTCGAGGTCTTCGATGGGGGCGAAACGGCCGCGCTTGTCGACCATGGGCAACTGCTTGCCGTCGCGGTCGAAGAGCAGGAGCTCGCCGATGCCAGCCTTCTTGGCCACACGGGCGTCGTCGGCACCGAAGGTGGGGGCGATGTGGACGATGCCGGTACCGTCCTCGGTGGTGACATAGTCGCCCAGGATGATGCGGAAGGAGCCCTGGTCGCTCACCTCGCGGGGTTTCACCCAAGGGATGAGCTGCTCGTAGCGCAGGCCCTCGAGGTCGCGGCCCTTGCACTCGCCGACAATCTTGTATTCGGGGCACTTGCCCTCGGGGAACATGCTGCCCACCAGCGGCTTGGCCATGATGATGCGGCAGGGCTGCTCGGTATAGGGATGGATGGTCTCGATGAGCACGTAGTCGATGTTGGGGCCCACGCAGAGGGCCGTGTTGCTGGGCAGGGTCCAGGGGGTGGTGGTCCAGGCGATGGCGTAGGTGGGGATGTCAGCGTTTAGTGTTAAGCGTTTAGTGTTAAGTTGACTGTCGCCCTCCTGCGAAAGCTCACTAAACACTGAACACTCACCACTGAACACTATTTTGAACATGGCCACGCAGGTGGTGTCCTTCACGTCGCGATAGCAGCCGGGCATGTTGAGCTCGTGGCTCGAGAGGCCCGTGCCGGCGGCGGGGCTGTAGGGCTGGATGGTGTAGCCCTTGTAGAGGAGGCCCTTGTCGTAGAGCTTCTTCAGCAGGAACCAGAGGGTCTCGATGTACTCGTTGTCGAAGGTGATGTAGGGGTTCTTCAGGTCGACCCAGTAGCCCATCTGGCGGGTCAGCTCGTCCCAGAGGTCCTTGTATTTCAGCACCTCGGTGCGGCAGGCGCGGTTGTAGTCGTCGACGGAGATTTTCTTGCCGATGTCCTCCTTGGTGATGCCGAGGTTCTTCTCCACGCCGAGCTCCACGGGCAGGCCGTGGGTGTCCCAGCCGGCCTTGCGGTCCACATGGAAGCCCTTCTGGGCCTTGTAGCGACAGAAGACATCCTTGATGGTGCGGGCCATCACGTGGTGGATGCCGGGCTTGCCGTTGGCCGACGGGGGGCCGTCGTAGAACACGAACGAAGGATGCCCCTCGCTGAGGCGCTGGCCTTTCTCAAAAGTCTCATTCTCCTCCCAATAGCGGCGGATATCCTCGCCGATTTGGGTCAAATTAAGCTGCTTATATTCGTTGTAACCCATTATTATAATATTATTATATATTCATAATCAAAGCCTTGCCCCGACACGGGGGCATTAAACCAAATAGCAAAGATACAAAAAATATCGCAAACAGCACAAAAAAAAGTGCGGGGCGACATTCGTCGCCCCGCACAAAGCGTTCTAAACGATGATGATTTAGAGAGCAAAGCCGAGGCCGACAAACCAGCCGGCGGCTTTCATGGTGACGTCGTCAACAGGGGTGAGGTTCATGAGACCCATGTTGTAGCCACCGAAGAGACGGTACTGGCGATAGCCAAGGTTGAGACCGAAGGTCAGGGCGATGTCGAACTGTTTCATGTCGCTGTCGTCGCCATACCAATCGAGTTCATCGCTTCCACCAAAACCAGCAACAGAGCCTTCGGCAGTGGTTTTGCCACTGAGGGCCAGCGAGAAGGTGGGGCCGACAAAAGCGGAAATACGGATGTCGCTGTTGAGGTTCAGACCATAGTTGAACAGCACGGGAACATCGATAAGCATCTGGGTGTTAGTCACCTCGGAAGTGGCGGTGATACCACCGATGGAAGCACCATCCTTGTCGGTCTTGGTGTTGTATCGGAAGTCAGCGCCAACGGCGACGTTGAGGTCACCGGTGAGGTTGATGTTGTAATTGGCACCCACAAAGAAACCGTTCAGGTCCATCTTGCTGTCATTGCCACTGTAGGTGGTGGTGAGGGTCGTAGGAGCATAACCCAGATTAACGGTCAACTGAGCGTTGGCCTTGCCGGCGAACAGCATGCAAGCTGCAACAGCCATAAATGCAAATACTTTTTTCATCTTTTCTTAGTTTTTAGTTAATAATAAGGTTAATTAATTTTGGTGCAAAATTACATACTTTCTTCCGTTACGAACATTCACGGGCGCATTTGTTTTCAACACAATAGTGTTTATTTCCCTCCGCAGCACAGGGGACACCCCCTTTAGCGAAAAACAAAAAAACCTCCGGAGCAAGACTGCTCCAGAGGCCAAAACAAAAGCGTATGAAAAAAATTATTACCTTCGTAACGGTGATTATTTCTTTTTCAGATACTCCTGCACATTGTCCGAGGGAACGATTTCCTCCTGGAAGACGTAGGCGTTGGTCTTGGGAGAACGAACCATGCGGATCACTTTTGCGAAGCTCTTACCAGTGTTGGTTTTCAGGGTAGCAACAACTTTCTTTGCCATAGTTTATCTCTCCTTATCTTTTACTTGATTTCTTTGTGAACGGTCATTTTCTTCAAGAAGGGGTTGTACTTCTTGAGCTCGAGGCGCTCAGGAGTGTTCTTCTTGTTCTTGGTGGTGATGTAGCGGCTCATGCCGGGAACGCCGCTGGCCTTCTGTTCGGTGCACTCAAGGATGACTTGAACGCGTGCGTCTTTATTTTTCTTTGCCATGTCTTTATTGTTTTCAAATTCATATCTGACTGAATTCCAGGAGCGAAAGAGCATCACAATCGTCTCGTTGGACATTCAAATCGGATGCAAAGATACAACATTTTTTTCATCTGGCAAAAAAAATCTCACTTTTTTGCATTTTTTTATTCCCCCTACCCCATTGTAGAGACGCGGCATGCCGCGTCTCTACAGGGATGGAACAGGACAACGGAACAGAGACGGACTTTATTAAAAATAGTTAAAAAGGCCGTTTTCATCCTATTCAACGACCTGTCAAATCCCACTGTGGTGGGAGTTGGTAGGGAGTTGGTAGGGAGTTCATAGGGGGTTAACAGGGAGTTGAGGCCTGTCGAACTTCTGGTTTGTCCCCCGTCGCCATACGGAGGAGCGGGTGGAGTTTTTTTTTTGCGCTTTCGCTCCATAAAAAGAAAAATAGTTGTATATTTGTAGTCCGCACCCGCGGCGCGGCATCGCCGTAACGGCATGTTGCACAAGGATGTGGATATAAATAATGAATATATAAATTCAATAATATATGGCACTGAAACGAGTAATGGTACTGACCGGCGGCGGCGACTGCCCCGGGCTGAACGCGGTGATCCGCGGCATCGTGAAGCGTGCCGCGCAGGCGAGCGACTGGGAGGTCATCGGCTGCGTGGAGTCGTTCAACGGCGTGCTGCGCGAGCCGACGGAGATTGTGATGCTCGACGAGAAGACTGTCGAGGGACTGCAGATACAGGGTGGCACCATACTGGGCACCACCAACAAGGGTGGCCCCTTTGCGTGGCCGGTGAAGAACGCCGACGGCAGCTGGACCACCGTGGACCGCAGCGACGAGATGCTGCGCAAGCTGCAGTACATGGGCGTGGACGCCGTCATCAACATCGGCGGCGACGGCAGCCAGCGCATCAGCCTCGGCCTCAGCAAGAAGGGGTTGAACATCGTCGGCGTGCCCAAGACCATCGACAACGACCTCTCGCTCACCGACTACACCTTCGGTTTCCAGACCGCCGTGCAGATATGCACCGACGCCATCGACAAGCTCGTCACCACGGCGGCGAGCCACAACCGCGTGTTCATCCTCGAGGTGATGGGCCGCGACGCAGGCTGGATAGCCCTCCACTCGGCCATCGCCGGCGGCGCCGACGTGTGCCTCATTCCGGAGATACCCTACGACATCGACAAGGTGAAACAGAAAATCGAGCAGCGCTACAACAAACGCCGCGGCTACTGCATCATCGTCGTGGCCGAAGGCGCCATGCCCAAGGGCGGCACGGTGACCGGCACGGAGACCGGCGAGGTGGGCTACCAGCACGTCAAGCTGGGCGGCGTGGGCGAGCAGCTGGCTGCCGACCTCAAGGCCGCAGGCGTGGAGCACGACATACGCTACACCATCCTGGGCCACCTGCAGCGCGGCGGCACCCCCATAGCCTTCGACCGCGTGCTGGCCACGGAGTTCGGCGTCCGCGCCATGGAGTTCGTCATGGAAGGCCGCTTCGGCCAGATGGTGGCCTACCACCACCCCGACGTGGTCGGCATACCCCTGGAGGAGGCCGTGCGCGAGCAGAACCTCGTCTGCCCCGACAGCCGCCTGGTGCATACCGCCAAGGGCGTGGGCATAGAGTTCGGCGACTGAGCATCGACATACAAATAGACGCTGCCTGCAAAAAAGTTTTTTGCAGGACCGAAAAAAAACGTATATTTGCATTTTGCAACCATTGCACTGCGTGGCTGTTAATAGGCACGTAGACAATGGATTCTATAAAATATAGAATAAATAAAAACAATAATATGGAACCCAAACGCATAAAATCAGCCCTCATTTCGGTCTTCTACAAGGACGGCCTGGAGGACATCGTTCGCGCACTCGACGCCCAGGGAGTGACCATCTACTCCACCGGCGGCACCTACAAATTCATCCATGACCTCGGCATCGAACCCATCGCCGTGGAGAGCCTCACGGGCTATCCCTCCATCCTGGGCGGCCGCGTGAAGACGCTGCATCCCAAGGTGTTCGGCGGCATCCTCTCGCGCCGCGACATGTACAGCGACGGCGAGCAACTGGCCGAGTACGAGATTCCGGAGATCGACCTTGTCATCGTCGACCTCTACCCCTTCGAGCAGACCGTGGCCAGCGGCGCCCCGGAGCAGGACATCATCGAGAAGATAGACATCGGCGGCATCAGCCTCATCCGCGCCGCCGCCAAGAACTTCAACGATGTGGTCATCGTGCCCGCCGTGGACTACTACGCCGAATTCCTGAAGCTCTACCAGGAGCAGGACGGCTGCACCACCCTGGAGCAGCGCCACCGCTTCGCGACCTATGCCTTCAACGTCAGCTCGCACTACGACACCGCCATCTTCAACCACTTCAACGAGGCCGAGCAACTGCCCGTCTTCAAGCAGAGCTGCCGTCACGGCGAGGTGCTCCGCTACGGCGAGAATCCCCACCAGAAGGGTGTCTTCTACGGCGACCTGGAGGGCTGCTTCGAGAAGCTCAACGGCAAGGAAATCAGCTACAACAACCTGGGCGACATCGACGCCGCCTGCGCCCTCATCGACGACTTTGCGGGCCAGACCGCCTTCGCCATCCTCAAGCACAACAACGCCTGCGGCATGGCCGTGCGCCCCACCCTGCTCGAGGCCTGGAAGGACGCCCTGGCCGGCGACCCCGTCAGTGCCTTCGGCGGCGTGCTCATCTGCAACCAGAAGGTGACCAAGGAGGTGGCCGACGAGATGCACAAGATTTTCTTCGAGGTCTGCATCGCCCCCGACTACGACGAGGAGGCCCTCGCCGTGCTGCGCGGCAAGAAGAACCGCATCATCCTCAAGCGCAAGGGCTTCAAGATGGCCGACCCGATGTTCCGCTCCGTGCTCAACGGCGTGCTGGTGCAGGACCGCGACACCGTGGTGCCCACCGCCGAGGACATGCAGAAGAGCGTCACCAGCACCAAGATAACCAAGCAGCAAGCCGAAGACCTGGCCTTCGCCACCATCCTCGTCAAGCATACAAAGAGCAACGCCATCGTGCTCGCCAAGGGCCGCCAACTCTACGCCAGCGGCACGGGCCAGACCAGCCGCGTCGACGCCCTGCGCCAGGCCATCGCCAAGGCCAAGAGCTTCAACTTCGACCTCAAAGGCGCCGTCATGGCCAGCGACGCTTTCTTCCCCTTCCCCGACTGCGTGGAGATAGCCCACGAGGCCGGCATCGTGGCTGTGGCCCATCCCGGCGGCAGCATCCACGACCAGGACAGCATCGACTACTGCGAGAAGAACCACATGGGTATGGCAATAACCGGCAAGAGACACTTTAAACATTAATCAGCACAAATGGGACTTTTATCATTCTTCAACCGCGAAGTAGCAATGGACCTTGGCACCGCCAACTCCATCGTCATATATAACGACCAGGTGGTCATCGACGAGCCGAGTATCGTCGCCTACGACCGCAACAACAACAAGATTATCGCCGTCGGCAAGGAAGCCCAGCGCATGGACGGCCGCACGGACAACAAGAATATCGAGACCGTGCGCCCGCTGCGCGGAGGCGTCATCGCCGACTTCGAGATGGCGCAGCACCTCATCCGCGAACTCATCGGCATGACCAACGTCAACCGTTCCATCCTGCCGCCGTCGCTCCGCATGGTCATCTGCATCCCCAGCGGCATCACCAACGTCGAAGAGCGTGCCGTGCGCGAGAGCGCCGAGCAGGCCGG
The DNA here is from genome assembly GCA_937884485.1 of uncultured Bacteroidales bacterium. Classification (GTDB taxonomy): domain Bacteria; phylum Bacteroidota; class Bacteroidia; order Bacteroidales; family P3; genus Colimorpha. The sequence goes on along the minus strand of CALGCG010000071.1, from coordinate 58,483 downwards.
TGCCAAGGAGATCCGCATGATCCACGAGCCTATGGCCGCCGCCATCGGTATCGGCATCGACGTGCTGCAGCCCGAGGGCCACATGGTGGTGGACATCGGAGGCGGCACGGCCGAGATTGCCGTCATCTCGCTGGGTGGCATCGTCTGCAACAACTCCATCCGCGTGGCCGGCGACGTGTTCAACGACAATGTGGTGGACTACATGAAGCGCCAGCACAACATGATTATCGGTGTGCGCATGGCCGAAAAGGTGAAGATTGCCGTCGGCGCCGCCGTCAGCGAGCTGGCCGACCCGCCTGAGGACTTCCGCACCCTGGGCCGCGACCTGCTGACGGGTCTGCCCAAGGAAATCAGCGTCAACTACAAGGAGATTGCCCACGCCCTCGACCGCTCCATCGCCCAGATCGAGCAGGCCATCCTCGACACCCTCGCCGCCACGCCCCCCGAGCTGGCCGCCGATATCTACAAGACCGGCATCTACCTGGCCGGTGGCGGCGCCCTGCTGCGCGGCCTGGACCAGCGCGTGAGCAGCAAAACCAAGCTGCAGGTGCACATCGCCGACGACCCCCTGCGCGCCGTCGCCCGTGGCACCGGTATCGCCCTGAAGAACTTCAACAAGTTCTCCTTCCTGATCCGATAGCACAAAAGGAAACAATAAAAAAGTCCTCCTGAAGCCGGGAGGACTTTTTTTATTCTTGTTTTTTCAGTATCTTTGCTGCCACCTGCGGTTCAGTAGATGCCGACCACTTTCTGTAAGATCCTGTTGAGTTTCTCTGCCGCGGCTGCCGAGGATAATTCGTGGCCATTGCTGATGATGGTGAAGGCCAGGCGGTCGCCGTTGGCAGCATCGATGTATCCGGCGTAGGCTTTCACGCCGTCCATCGTACCCGTCTTCAAACGCACCGACACACCGGCTGGAAGGTTCGACAGCAGGTTTTTGGCGGTACCGTTCTCACCCACCTTGGACAATGACTGAATAAAATCCTTGAAGAAAGGCTCTTTGCCCAGCGACACCAGATAGCGACAGACGAAATCGGCCGTCACCCTGTTCTGCGGCGACAGACCACTGCCGTCAACCACCTTCACACCACTGTGTTCCAGCTTCTTCTCGTTGAAATAATCCATCACAACCTTGCTGCCGTTGGCAAAACTGCCCTTTCCGTACTTGGCATAGCCCAGATACTTGAAAATAGACTCGGCATAAATATTGTTGCTGGTAAGATTGGTATACTGTGCAATGGTGTAGTAGTCGCTGCTGTAGTAATCGAGCACCATGCGGAGGCTGTCGGGCTGGGAATAGACCTGCATGGAATTGGACGATATGCTGACGCCATGCATGCGGAGGTACGAAGAGAAAAGGTCTGCACACTGCTTGGCAGGCTTTGGCATGGCACCGCGAACACGGAAGTCGTTCTTGCCCAGCGGCACCGTGCCACGATAGAGACGCTCCTCTCCCGTGGGACTGCCATAGATGATCACATTGTCGCCCGATCCTTCGGGACCGGTAGTCACTTCGCAGATACCATGCACACCGACATTTTTGGGCGAAACTCTGGAACATGTGGCAGGATAGCCAATCTTGCTTCCGGGATTGAAATAGACGAAATACATGTTCTCGTGGAAATTCAATCCGCTGACACCGGCGCCATAGTAGTTTCCCACGTCGCCCCACGGCCAGCTGTCATGCAAGGGCTGCTCGTCGAAGATGCCCACATTGTAGCACACGCGACCGTCCACACGCTTGATGCCTTTTCTTTTCAAGGCCCGAGTCCACCCCTCGAACAGCGTGTCGGGCGAGGTCTGGCGATAGCGATAAGAGCCCAGCATAGGGTCGCCACCACCAATTATATATATGTTGCCATGCAGCACTCCTTCGCGGTCGATGTTGCCACGGATGCCGATGTGGGTGGTGAAACGGAAATCGCTACCCAGACGGGCGAAGGCCACTCCGGTGGTGAACAGCTTGTTCACCGACCCCGGGACCATCGCCACCTGCGAATTGTAGCTGTACAGCTCCTGCCCCTTGGTCATATTGTACACGCTTACCGAGAGCATGCCGTGCTGCATCCCCGGTTCGCGGTTCACACTCAGCACCGTCCGTTCAAGGTCCGACACCTGCTGGGCGCCGCCGAGGAATCCTATCGTCAAGAATAAAGCAATCAGAGTCAATCTTTTCATAGCAATTTATAGTGTTTCATTGATTTTTTCTATGCTCTCCAGCACCGCGTCGCGGCCCATACCGTTGAGCGACGAAGTGAGGAAAATCGGAGGCAACTCCTCCCACATTTCAAGCAACGCCTTCTTCATGGCTTTCATGTTGGCCTGCACTTCGCGCTGGCTCTCCTTGTCGGCCTTGGTGAAGACCAACGACAGCGGCACCCCGTTCTCACCAAGGAAATTAATAAATTCCAGGTCTATACGCTGCGGAGGTATGCGACTGTCTATCAATACAAAAACATTTGTAAGCGCCTCACGGTGCAGGAAATAGTCGCGCATCATCACACTCCATTTCTCGCGCGAGGTCTTGGAGGTGCGGGCATAGCCATAACCTGGCAGGTCGACAAGATACCACTCGTTGTTGATTAGGAAATGGTTGATAAGCTGCGTTTTGCCAGGCCGCCCCGACGTCTTGGCCAGCCCCTTCACGCCCGTCAGCATATTGATGAGCGACGACTTGCCCACATTGCTCCGGCCAATGAACGCATACTCCGGACGTCCGTCCTGCGGACATTTGCGGTAGTCCGGACTGCTGATGCTGAACTCTGCGCTGCTTATCTTCATGGTCTACCTCCTATTTTCTGTTGGCACGTTTGATTTTCTTCAACTCTTGCCTCAGCTGGTGCTGTTTCTTCTTCAGTTTCTTCAGCTCAACCAACGTTTCCTTCTCCTCTTCGGAGGCCTGCTTTTTCCACCACGGCAGCAGCTTCATATTGATGCTGAACAGACGGCGGCGGTCGAGCTTCAAGTTACGTTCCTCATAGCTGTCGATATAGCGACGGCGCTTGTCGGGGAAGATGTCGTTGAGGGTGATGAGGATACCCGTGTCGGTAGTGCCCTGCAGGTGATGGTTGGGACAGGTGCCGAAGGAGCGCATCGTGGGTGTGAGGTTCATGTAGGCATTGATGAGCGGCGGCACCGTACATCCGCGTTCGCGCACCGCATGGAGCAGTATCTGGTAGTCTTCCTTGTAGTTGCGCCCGGTGAAGAGGCGCACCAGCTCGTTGTAGTCGCTCTCTATCTCCACGCGCTCGTAGGGCCACACCAGGCCGTCGCGGTCGGGGAAATGTTTCTGGTAGAAGAAGAGAATCAGGTCGCGGGCCTTACGGTCGAGGTCGCCATACATGGTAATCTTGCCGAAAAAGAAGCGCGTCTCGGGTATCTCGAGAATCAGGCACCCCAGCCCGTCCCACAGGTTGTCGAGGCTGTAGAGGCCTTTGCGAAGGTTGTTGCCGGGCTGATAGGCGGGCTGGACAAAGGCACGGCCCAGCTCCACCGTATAGGGAAGATACTCGTTGACAAACTGCTCGCTGAACTGGTATTGGTCGGCCGTGGGGGTGACAATGGAGCCGTCCTCGCGGCGCATCATGTTGCTGCCGTGAATGAAGCGGTAGGCGCCGACAATCTCCTCGTCCTCAGGACTCCACACAAAGAGCTGCTTGCAGCAGTAGGGGTCGTCGAGGGTGTCATACATGTCGATATCCACCTCCTTGCCGCTACCGCCGCCGTCGGCGGCGAAACTCAACTCGCGCAAGCGGCCTATCTCCCTCATAATGTTGGGCGAGAGGTGCGCCGTAGTGACGTAGATTTCCTTGTTTCCAAAGTTGCTCTTGCGCAGGAAATGTTTCTGCTTCAGCTCCTTTTTTATCAGTTCGCGGTCAACGGGCGGGGCAATGTATGATAAATCCATTTCTGTACTCATGGTCGGTCTCATAAAGTTCAAAATGCAAATTCGGCAGCAGGATCGGTTTTCAGCTTGTATACATGTTCGCGCAGCAAGGCCGCCCACTCGGCGGGGGTGTGGCGGCGGTCGAAAGTGCTGGCGGCTATAGGCTTGCCAAAGGTGATGGAGAAGGTCTTGCCGCGCTGGGCAAACATCTCGGCGGGCAGCATGGCCATCTCGTAGCTGAACTTGATGCCCAGGTGCTTGCGAATGTTCGCCACGGTGTAGAAGCGGTTGCGGTTCAGCGCATCGGTGAACACCGGCACGATGTCGCGGCCGTACTTGACGGCTTTTTTGACGAAGGTGGGCTTCCAGTCCAGATCCTGCACCACGCCCTTGATGCGGCGCGAGCAGGCCCCGGCAGGGAAGTAGAGCAGCATCTTGGCGTCGGCAAAAGCCTGCTCAAGGTTGGCCAAGGCCTTGGTCTTGTTCACCTTGTCGATAGCCACAAAGAGTTCCTTCAGGCCAGGCAGGTAGCACAGGAAGTCGTTCACCGGAAACTTGATGTCCTTCCTCACGCGGCCCACGGCGCCCATCAGGGCCAATCCGTCAGGACCTCCCAGCGGATGGTTGCCCACCACCATCTGGTTGCCCTCAACGGGCACATTCTCCAGTCCCTTCACCTGCACGTCGAGACCCAGGTTCCATGGCTCCCTGCCTTCGGTGAAGGCATAGACAAAGTCCAGACCGAAGTATTCGCGATCCTTGTAGATGGTCTCGTTTATCTCGTCGATGTGCAACAAACGCTCCGCCCAACGCAATACAAAACCCGGCAGACGGACCCCTTTATCACCCAGAATCCGCTGCAAGTCAATATATTTCTCTCCTATATCCTCTTTTTCCATCTCGAAAATCTGTCGTTGTTTTTAAACTGCAAAGATACGACTTTTTTTTTATATGGAAACAAAATTTTATAAAACATCACTTTTTAGCCCCTGAAATTTTACATCGTGCACGATTTATTCTCAACTCATCCTCCATCATTACGAACATCGATGCCAAAAACGCGCCTTAGTTCCAACAAGTGTGAAAAATTGTTAAATTATATATTAAATTATTGCATATCAGCACTATGCAACATAGAAAGAAGGCATCTCGCTAAAAATCAGTACATAAGACGAACCCCCTCTTACTCCTCTCTTACCCCTCTCCTACTCCTCTCCTTATCCGGAATTAAAAAAAAAAGACTTCGGATAGCGAGGATAAAAATATGTCGTATACGATGTATTTGGAAAAATCGAATCTGTTTCGACGTGGTTTTTGATTCGTTAGATATTTTTTTTTGCCATGTTTGAAAAAAGTTGTACTTTTGCAACTGCTAAAAAAGACTAAAAACATGATAACATTCATTGTTTCCATCATCTTGCTGATACTTGGTTATTGGCTCTATTCCAAACTGATAGAACGCATCATCGGTGTCGCCCCCCAGCGCACGACGCCCGCCGTGGCGCACCCCGACGGAGTCGATTATGTGCCGATGAAGCCGTGGCGCATCTTCCTCATCCAGTTCCTGAACATCGCCGGCGTTGGCCCGATCATCGGTGCCGTGATGGGTGCGCAGTTCGGTACGGCGTCGTTCCTGTGGATTGTTTTTGGCTGCATTCTGGCGGGTGCCGTGCACGATTTCATCTCGGGTTTCATCTCCATTCGCCAGGACGGTGCCTCGCTGCCCGAGATTCATGGCAAGTACCTGGGCAACGGCATGAAACAGTTCATGCGCGGCTTCACCGTGGTGCTGATGATTCTGGTGGGTGTGGTGTTCGTCAACACCCCCGCCAAGCTCCTTTCCGGTGCCCCGTTTGTTCCTGCTTTCGCCGCCGGGTTCAGCCCCATGGCCATCCTCTATTTCTGGATTGCCGTCATCTTCGTCTACTATCTGTTGGCCACGCTGTTGCCCATCGACAAGGTCATCGGCAAGGTCTATCCCATTTTCGGCATCCTGCTGTTGGCCATGGCTGTGGCCATCGTGGTTGCCTTTGTGGTCTACGGGGTGCAGATTCCCGAGCTGTGGGGCACCGACGCCGACGGCCGTTCTTTCCTGGCCAACCACCATCCCCAGGCCGAGACCAACCCCGTGTTCCCCATGATGTTCATCTCCATTGCCTGCGGCGCCATCAGCGGTTTCCATGCCACGCAGAGCCCCCTCATGGCCCGTTGCATGATCAACGAGAAGCAGGCGCGCCCCATCTTCTACGGCGCCATGATTGCCGAGGGCGTCGTGGCCCTGATTTGGGCTGCCGCTGCCGCCTACTTCTTCTATGGCGGCGACGCTTCGCTCTACCACGGCGAGAAGGATGCCGGCATGGTGAAGCTCATCGCCGACACATGGTTCCCGACGGCCATTGCTTTCGTGACGCTGCTCGGCGTGGTTTCCGCCGCCGTCACCAGCGGCGACACCGCCCTGCGGTCGGCGCGCCTCATCGTGGCCGACTTCATGCACATCGACCAGAAACCCATCGGCAAGCGCCTGCTGGTGGCCGTGCCCATCTTCGCCATCACGGCGGGCCTGCTCGTCTTCTCCATCGCCGACAACGACGGGTTCCAGATCATCTGGCGCTACTTCTCCTGGGCCAACCAGGTGCTGGCCATGGTGACCCTCTGGGCCGTCACGGTGTTCCTCAGCAAGCTGCATCCCGGCAAGGGCTGGTACTGGCTGACACTTGTCCCGGCGCTGTTCATGACCATGGTGACCGCCAGTTTCCTCATGGTGGCTCCGGGCGTGGGCCTCGGCGAGGTGCTCCCGCGCGCCCTCGGCTACAGCCTGGCCGCCGCCTTCACCGCGGCCCTCGGCGTACTGTTCTTTGTCAAAAAAGGGAAGAAAAACGGGGAGCAGAAACAATAATTTTGGATATTTTGCGTTGATATCGCGAAAAAGTTGTATCTTTGCATTTTGAAAACAATGATAAAAATGAAGAAAAATATCGCACTCATGATGGCCCTCCTCGTTGCAGGAACGGCCTTTGCGGCAGGCCACAAGCCCCGCAAGAACTCGCGCACCGAGATGGGAATCCACGGCAATGCGCTCTACGTGATTGAGTACACATACAACCTCCACGGGGGTCGCGACGGCGGTCGGCAGCTCATCTGCATCGACAGCATCACCTTCGACAAGCGCGGCAACTTCGCCGACAAGTTCCGCACCCGCGCCAACGACTATACGTGGTACAGCTATTTCTTCGATGTCAACGGCTACAGCCTGGGCTGGAACGAGTACAACCGCGAGAAGATGCTCACCGGCCGCACGGCCTACCTCAACGACAAGGACGGCAACCGCATCGAGCGCACGGTATACCTTGGCAACCAGATGACCAAGAAGGAGAGTTCGAAGTACGTCAACGGTCTGATGGTCGAGGAGCAGAGCTTCGACCAGGACGGCGAGATGACCGAGCTGCGCAAATACAAATACGACCAGAAGGGCAACTGCACCGAGATGGAGTTCTACAACCGCGACGGCGACCTGATGCAGCACTACCTGTATAAATACGACGCCCGCGGCAACCGCATCGAGTGGCGCTTCTACGACGCCGACGAGTTCCTCTCGGCCCTCACCACCTACTACTACGACGACCACGACAACCTGATCGAGGTCAGCTCGTTCAACTACGATGAGCACCTCAACTGGAAGCACAGCTACGTCTACGAGTACGACGAGGACGACAACTGGGTGCGCCAGACCATCTACCGCAACAACGTGCCCTACCAGGTCATCGAGCGCGAGATCGCCTTCCCGGCGAACTGATTGAGATTGCCATGCCGCAGGTTAGTTATTTCTACGGAATAACCATCTTTATGAACTTCCGCGACCATGTGCCGCCACATTTCCACGCATGGTACAATCATGGAGAATACAAGGTGTCGGTTGACATAAAAACCGGTACCATCAAAGGCGAGATGCCAGGCCGTGCAGTGCGCATGATTCTCGAATGGCTTGACATATACAGGGAAGAATTACTCGAAGCATGGGAAAAAGCCAGCAAAGGCATCAATCCTGACAAAATAACACCGCTTAAGTAATGAGTATGTTTCTGGAAATAACAAAGGCCGAATACATTGGCGACTACCGACTCCGCTTGTGGTTCAACAATGGGGAGATGCGCGTAGTCGACCTTGCCGACAAACTGGATGGCGAGGTATTTCTACCTTTGCACGACAAGGCCTATTTCCAACAGTTCTCCATCCCTTTCAACACAGTGGAGTGGCCCAACGGAGCCGACTTTGCTCCGGAATACCTTTACGAACATAGTGTCCGCCCTTACGACATAGACGACGACTCACCCCTGCCCACTGCAGCAGAACCTGCTGCAAAGTATGGGGAATAATCGACAATACAACCGATGTGAAACCAAAACCATTTGCCAATCGCCTTCCCGGCGAACTGACTCCTATGAAACGAATACTTATACTCTTACTGAGCCTACTCGCCGCTGTCGGCGGGCAGGCTCAGGGTTGTATAAAGGGTATCGTCACCGATGCAAAAGGCGGGCCGTTGCCGTATGTAAGTGTCGTCATCCTCAAGGATGGCAAACAGGTTCACAACGGAACGACCGATAGGGATGGCGTCTTTGTCATCAAACCGCTTGATACTGCAGGAACCTACAACATCGCAATCGATAATCCAGGCTACATTCGTTACAGCCGCGAGGGGGTACGTGTGTTACCTGATGGCTTCACTTTTGTGGAGATTAAACTCAACCGGCTTGATACTATAACGATTGTACTGGAAAATTACGGAAGCAAAGATGGAGCCATGCTGGCTCCGCTGTCGGAATACAAGATTGTAAGCCGCGAGTTGAAACGGCTGCTCGACCGTGTCATCGATGGCAAGTGCAACACCTATGACCACAAAGTGAAACCGCGGCGCATAAAGCGTGGCGAGTATTGTGATTTGTATATCTTTTTCACTCCGAGTATCGGCTATGACGAATACTTTCACATACTCAAGGACGGGGACTCCACGCTGCCGTGGCCCTTGGACATACCGTCGCCGCTGTTCTCGTTCGACAGCGCCACCGTCTGTATGTCGGTTACCACGACATACCATCCCGATGCATTTAGCAATGCCGAGGGTTATGTGAAGTACCGTGGCCGTATATTCTTCCTTGTCTATCCGGTGGACGAATTGAAGGATTATTTTGAGCGTCGGGAAGGCCATGGCGACCTGTTCAAATATAGAAAGATTCCCTCCGATGCACGCCGAGACCCACCCACATGGATCTATACCAAACAGCAAGGCGTATGGTACCGCTGGATGGAATTACCGAATGGTTTCTGATTATCCGAAGAGCGACAGCTGGCGGACGCCCTGCTGGCAGTGGTGCTGATAGGGGCAGGCGTATGGGGTGAGGCAGTGCTGTCCGGTGGGGGTGTCGGGCTCGGCGGTGGCGCGGACGATGGTCTTCATCTCGGCGATGTTGGCGGCAATGCGGTCGCCCTCGGCGGCGAGCTCTGCGGTGAGGTTGACGATGGCGAAACGCCCGTCTTGGAGCGCCGGCATCTTGCCGGCATCCTCGATGGCGTCTGGCCGGCAAGATGCCGGCGCTCCATTATACACGATGCAGAAGCTATGCACTGGGCGGCAGTGCGAGATGACGTAGTGCTGCAGGGCGGCGTCGCGGCGGTAGGTGTCGCTGAGGGTGGTGCCGGACTTGACCTCGTAGATGTCGAGGCTGCCGTCCTCGCGCTGGCAGACGACATCGGCGAGCACCAGCACGTCGTCGTACTGGAAGCCGGCCTCGAAGAGGACTATTTTTGCATCCGTGCCCGGCCGCAAATCGAGGAGCTCGGCGGTGCGTGCGGGGTAGAGGTCGACGTTGCGCCCCAGCTCGGCGCTGAGGTCGATGCCGCCGGGGAACTGGGCCTTGAAGGCGTACTCGAAGTCGCGGCCGCGGTCGAAGCGGCGCATCTGCTCGGCGGTGTAGCGCGCCAGGCGCGGCTCGTGGACGTCGAGCCACAGTGCCCGCTCGCACTGCAGGCCCCGGATGTATTTGCTCTTGCTCAGTAGGTGTGCCACGGAAATACTCTTTTGTTTTACGTTAATTGTCGTAAATTGACTCGTTAATTATCAGAAATTAATTCACGGCAATTAACGGACTAATTCACGATAATTCACGTTCCAACAAAGAAAAGATCTCATTCACGTCCTCCACCGCCACCAGCCCCGCGGCGCTGCGCAGCAGGCCTTCGGCGCGCATGGCGTCGAGCTGGGCGAGGAAGGGGTTGTAGTAGCCGCCGAGGTTCAATAATATCATCGGCTTGCCCTGGGACTGGTTCGCTCCACTTCGGTCGCGCACCAGCCCCAGCTGATTGGCCACCATGACTTCGAGCACCTCGTCGAGGGTGCCGATGCCGCCGGGGAGGGCCACGAAGGCGTCGCTGTGGGCGATGAGGTATTCCTTGCGCTCGGCGAGGGTGCGGACGCGGACGAGCTCGCTGACGGGCTGCGAGTGGATGATGTCGTCGCTGAAGAAGGTGGGGATGACGCCCACCACGCGGCCGCCTTCCTGCAGGGCCGCGCCGCTCGTGGCGCCCATCAGTCCCAGATTGCTGCCGCCGTAGAGCAGCGTGTGGCCGCCGCGGGCGATGGCGCGGCCGAGCTGCCGCGCGGCCTCTGTGATTTGTTCGCTGTGCGGGAGCGACGCCCCGCAGAAGACGGAGATGTTCATGTTCAAAATATATAGTAGAATGCAAGACCTTTCGAGCCTCCTTCTATCGTGTTATATACGAGTAAGTGATTACCAATACAAATAATGGGGATGTATGTTGCTTTGCCCTTATGGCTTCTGTAGGAGAATAGACCCTCATAACATTCGGGATAAAGGAAATCATATACGCCGTCCCCTCCTGAGTTTTTCCAAGAGTTGTTTTTCATGTGCATTATCTGCAATGCCTCGATTCCAACGGCGAGGGCGATGAGGGCAGCGCATAGGAGCAATATCTTTTTCATTGTCTGTCTGTGTTTATTGTTTCTGGTTTCGGGTGGTGGTCAGAACACGCGGTCGCCGTTCTTCACCGGGTGGGTGGGGCGCAGGAGGACGACACCCTGGGCGGAATCGGTGCCGAGAATGCGCACCTCGCTCTTGACGGAGCCGATGTGCATCGGCTGCAGGTTGACGCAGCACACCACCTGCGTGCCGACGAGGTCGTCGGGGGTGTAGAGGGCGGTGATTTGCGCCGACGATTTCTTCAGCCCGATTTCGGGGCCGAAGTCGATGGTGACCGCATAGGCGGGATGGCGTGCTTTCTTGTTTTCGGCGACGGCCACCACGGTGCCCACCCGCACTTCCACTTTGTCAAATTCTGTTACTTCTATCATATTGTTTCTGTTCAATCTGTTGTTTCATTCAGTCAGTTTCACCGCGCATATATGCGGGGTGGACTTTCGGTACGAAAATCGGTCGCGCATATATGCGGGGAGCACTTTCCAGTTGAAAATAGACCTCGCATATATGCGGAGCGCGTTTTCCGGCTGAAAACCGGCCCCGCATCGATGCGGGGTGCGTTTGCCGGGCCGATTCGTGACCCCGCATATATGCGCGGTGCGTTGTCACGCCCCGGCCGGCTCCGCGTCGGGCTGCGGGTCGGTGTCGGAGCTGTCTTTCTTCTTCTTGTTGGCGTTGGGGTTCGACATCGCGTGCTTGCGGAAGTATTCGAGGTCTTCGCTGACGAGGGCGACGAGCTTCTGCGCCTCGGCGCGGTCGGGGTTGAGGAGGGCGTAGGCGTTGGTGAGGCGCACGAGGGTGAGGTAGGCGCGGTCGGTGGCCTCGCGGGCTGCCTTGAGCTCGCCCATGATTTGCGCCGAGCGCTCGTCGTTGCGTTCGGTGAGGAGCTGGCGCACGCGGTCGTTGGCGGCCTTGAGGCGGTCGGCGATGATTTCGAGGCCGAGGCGGCGCAGCTGGGTGCGGTACTGGAAGAGGTCCTGCAGCATGTTGTCGACGAGGCCGCTTTCCTTCATGTAGTTCTCCGTGGTCTTGATTTTGTAGTTGCGGACGACGCGCAGCAGGGGCTCGGCGTGCTGGGCGGTCTCGGCGATGGGGAACTTGGCGTAGGCCTTGACGGTGTCGCGCAGCGAGGCGTAGAGCTTGTCGCGCTCCTCGTCGGCGGCCTTGAGGGGGTCGGTGAGCTCGCTGTCGCGGTAGCGCTTGAAGGCTTCGTCCTCGGCCCGGAAGGCGGTGTCGAACTCGTCCTTGCCCTTGCGCCAGAGCTCGTGGTCGACGGGCAGCTCGGCGGTGCGCTTGCCGAAGGTGGTCATGTACTCGTAGTGCGGCGCGTTGGCCGCGCGGCCGACGGTGACGTCGGGGATCTGGGGTGCTAATTCCATATACATTTATTTATTAAGGTTATTGTTATGTGAACTTACTTTTTCTGCCAGCGCTTGAGCGTCGGGAAGTACTGCCGCAGACCCTCGCGGTACTCGTCGGCGGTGAGGTGCTGGCCGGTGTTCTTGTTGAACTCGTCGAGGAACTGCACGCAGACCTCTATCATCTCGTCCATCGTGCAGTCCTGCGTGAAGTGGCCGTCGGCGAAGCAGTACTTGCAGTAGTCGTGATTGTCGCTCACGACTTCGTCGCTGAGCGGCATGCCGCAGCTCTGGCAGAAGCGCTGCTGGTTGGGGAATGGGTTATCCATAGCTTTCTTTTATTTACGAGTTAATACTTTGTGCACCTTCTCGACGATGTCGGCGGCGCGGAGGTGGTAGTTGGTGAGCATCTCGTCGGGGGTGCCGCTCTCGCCGAACTTGTCGTCCACGGCCACGTACTCCATCGGCGTGGGACTGTGCAGGGCGAGGGTCTGGGCCACGCTGTCGCCCAGGCCGCCGTTGAAGAGGTGCTCCTCGCAGGTCACCACGGCGCGGGTCTTCCGTGCGCTGGCCACGATGGCCTCCACGTCGAGCGGCTTGATGGTGTGGATGTTGATGACTTCGGCGCTGATGCCTTCCTTCTCCAGCTGCTCGGCGGCCTGCAGGGCTTCCCACACCAGGTGGCCGCAGGCGAAGAGGGTCACGTCCGTGCCCTCGCTCAGCAGTTGGGCTTTGCCAATCTCGAACTTCTCGCCCTCCGGCAGGAAGCAAGCCATCTTGCTGCGGCCGAGGCGCAGATAGACGGGCCCGACGTGCTCGGCGGCGGCCAGCGTGGCGGCCTTGGCCTGGTTGAAGTCGGCGGGCACCAGCACGGTCATATTGGGCAGGGCCTTCATCAGGGCGATGTCCTCCATCGTCTGGTGGGTGGCGCCGTCCTCGCCGAGCGAGATGCCGGCATGCGAGCCGCAGATCTTCACGTTCTTGTTGCTGTAGGCCACGACCTGGCGTATCTGGTCGTAGACGCGGCCGGTGACGAACTCGGCGAAGCCCCCGATGAAGGGCACCTTGCCGCAGAGGCTCAGGCCGGCGGCGATGCCTACCATATTAGCCTCGGCGATGCCGCACTGGATGAAGCGCTCGGGGAACTCCTTGGCGAAGCCGTCCATCTTGACGCTGCCTTTCACGTCGGCGCTCAGGGCGACGACATTCTCGTTCTTGCGGCCAGCCTCAACAAGGCCTTCGCCCATACCGGCGCGCAGTTCTTTCATTGATTGTTTTTCGTAGTGGGTCATAATTGTTATTGTTTTTATTGTTTGTTTATCTTTATTATGGGGTTAATGGGTTTTATGGGTTTAATGGGCGGGATGGTTATTGCTGCCCAAATTGCCCATTAGACCCATTGCTATCTCTATATGCTTTCCTTGCTCTATACATCTCTTCCTTGATTCCTCCGTTCTCGAGGAAGTTCCGCTTCTGCCATTCTATCAGACCACGTATGAGCACATCGCACTGGTGTATCAGCGTGATGGCGATATTGGCGATGGTCTCGTCAGAGCGGTCTTTTATCTTCTCTCTATACACCGCCGAGTCCAAATGCTTCTTGCAAAAGGCACGCGTCTGCACACAGCGCGGGTCGTTGTACGGCCACTGCTCCAATCCGCGCACCCGCAGGTAGTCCTCGTAATCGAGCAGCAGCTCGTGCAGCGAAGCACGGTTGACGTTGGTCAGTTTTATCTCCATCTCCTTCGAGGTCACCCCGTCGATATTCCCCTCCGCGAGGTTCTGCTTGCCGCTCCGCGCCGCCTGCACCATCTGGTCTATCGTGCGGTCGCCCTTGCTCAAGAACTTGTTGGCAAAGTAATACGTCACGTCGTAGACACACTCCGCTTTCTGGAACGCCAGCAACGTCCTGTAGTTGTTATCCTGCCGTATGAAGTTCCTGTTGACCATGACTTATTAATTAATAAACGGGGTCCAGCCTTTCTGAATGAAAAACTTTATTCCTGTGACATTGTTTATTTCTTCAATATAAAGGTAAACGCACCTGCCTTCGTGTTCGCTGGTGCGATGGAATATGGAGTAAGCATTTCCTTTTTGTAATTCCACAAACTCTGTCGGATTGCCAGCTGTTCTAAAATCAGTTATGCAATGATCCTCATAATATCCTATTGAAGTGATATAGTCTATTGCTGAATCCATCACAATATTCTCATTGCCATCATTAACATACATATATGGCAGATCAAACTTTATCACGAGGCTGTCCAGTTGGTCCACTTGATAAGGCATCACAATACCCTGTCTCGCTGGCAAGTTTACCCAAAGGTCATCGTTGTTGCACTCTTTATTTTTCCCGCAGGAGATACATGTTAGCATGCAGGTGATTATTGTTATGAGGAGTTTGGTTTTCTTCATACTTTAGAATTGTATCTTTGTTGTCTGTGAACTTTCGATGACAAAACGTTTGGTCTGGACTTTGTCGTACTTGGTGGCATTCTGGGGGTGGAGGACCACTTCGTACTGGCCGGGCTGGAGCAGGAGGCGCTCGCCGGCGGTGCTGGGGTTGAGGTCGGTGGCGAAATCCACCTGGCCGTCGCGCAGACGGAAAATGGCGCCGGTGGTGATGCCCTTGGGCTTGCTGAGCACCAGCATGCCGGGCATGGGCACGGAGAGCTCGGTGGCGGCACCGCCGCGCACCTCGACTCCGCGCAGCGTCGTCACCGGCAGGGTCTGCACCTCGACGTCGTAGCGTCCGGCCAGGTACTGCCCCGTCTCGCCCATCTCCTGCGCTGCCACGCGGTCGCCGCTGCCGGCGCGGCGCACTATCACATCCACCGACGGCTGCTGCCACTGCGGGCGCTGGCCGCTGTAGGCCACCTTCATGGTGCCCTCGCTGACGGTGATGTCGACGGTGTTCACCCTGTCTATCGAGAACTGCATCGCCTCGCGCCGCAGGGGCGGGTGGGTGAAGACGGCCATGTCGTAGGTCACCAGCGGGTCCATCAGCAGCGTGTCGGGCTTCAGCTTGCCATCCACGCTGTAGATGGTGCTATGGCGGATGACGCCTGTGCGGTGGTCGTAGAAAGCCACGGGGTGCTCCGTCTCGTAGAGTTCGCCGCTGCCGTCCACCATGTTCAGCACCACCTTGGCCTTGTGGCCGCTGAGGCGGAAGATGTCGTAGAGCGTCTTGGCGAATTCCTCCTCGTGCGCCACCGGGAAGACACTGCCGGCGCACGAGGCATGGGCCGAAATGTTGCCTCCGATGCAGAGCACGAAGGTCTGCACCACCACGCCGCTCAGCTGCACCTGCCGCGCCACGTCGCATATCTCGGCCTCGCAGTCGTCCATGCCATCGGTGATAATCAAAATAAGGTTGCGACTCGAACCCGTGGCCGGGAAGTCGCTCAGCGCATCGGTCAGCGCCGCCGCTGCCGTGCAGCCGCCTTGCGGCACCAGGGTCTTGATTTTGCTCTGCAGGCGGTAGATGTTGCCATCGCCGAAGGGCACCTCGAGGCGTGTGCCGAACTGCTCCTTGTTCAGGTGGCCAAAGACGCGCAGCGCCACGTCGACGTCGTGCTGGCGCGACACCGAGTCGAGGAACGACAGCAGCACCTGCTGCGTCACCTTGATCTTGGCATTGCTCTGCCAGTGGTCCCACATCGAGTTGGAACAGTCCAGTATCAGCAGCAGCCGCGTCTTCTCCTGGCGTCCGCCGGCCGCACCCGACTGGCCAATAGCCGCCGACCACCAGCCGCCAGCCACAACTAACATCATTACAATGAACAACCTGCGCATAATATATAAAAACATTTCAAACGGCAAAGATACAAAAAAACAACGACATGGCCAAATCAAAAAAAAATCGCCCCGTTTTTGCATTTTACAACGGCCATTTCGATTTTTTTATGTATATTTGCACCGCAAATAAAGTGCAACAAAATCAATAATTAACACAATATCAGACAAACAATGAAGAAAGCATTCCTTACTCTCGGCGCCGTTGCCATCTGCGCCACCTCTGTGTTCGCACAGGAAGAGAAGAAAGAAGACGAGGGCTACAAGTTCGACACCGTCAAGGTCATCCCCGTCACCTCCGTCAAAGACCAGAACAACGCCGGTACCTGCTGGAGCTACAGCGGCATCGCCTTCCTCGAGGCCGAGCTGCTCCGCCTGGGCAAGGGCGAGTACGACCTCAGCGAGATGTACGTCGTCGAGAAGTCCTACAACGACCGCGCCATGGCCGCCGTCCGCACCCACGGCGACGTCTCCTTCAGCCAGGGCGGTGCCTTCAACGACGTCATCTACTGCCTCAAACACTACGGTATGGTGCCCGACGAGGTGATGCCCGCCGGTGCCATGTATGGCGACACCCTCAGCAACCACACCGAGCTCTCCGCCCTGACCGACCGCATGGTCGAGGCCGTGGCCAAAGGCAAACTCAAGAAACTCCAGTACAGCCCCGACGGCCAGCCCCTGTGGCTCAAAGCCGTGCAGGCCGTCCACGCCACCTACCTCGGCGCCATCCCCGAGAAATTCAACTACAAAGGCGTTGAATACACCCCCAAGAGCTTCGGCGAAAGCCTGGGCCTGAACCCCGACGACTACGTCTCCATCACCTCCTACACCCATCACCCCTTCTACGAGCAGTTCGTCCTCGAAATCCAGGACAACTGGCGCTGGGGCCAGAGCTACAACGTGCCCATCGACGAGATGATGGACATCTTCGACTACGCCATCGACAACGGCTACACCATCGCCTGGGGTTCTGACGTCAGCGAACCCGGCTTCCGCTACACCCGCAAGGGCTTCGCCGTCCTCCCCGCCACCGACGGCAAGGCTGCCGCCAAGGTCGGTAGCGACCAGGCTCGCTGGAGCGGCATGAGCGCCGCCGACATCGCCGACGAGGCCGCCAAGCACCCCACGCCCCAGCGCTGGGTGACCCAGGAAGAGCGCCAGCAGGCCTACGACAACTGGGAGACCACCGACGACCACGGCATGCTCATCTTCGGAAAAGCCAAAGACCAGATGGGCAACGAATACTACATGGTGAAGAACAGCTGGGGCCTCTACAACGGCGAGTTCGGCGGCAACTTCTTCGTCTCCAAAGCCTTTGCCCGCTACAAGACCATGAACATCGTTGTCCACAAGGACGCCATCCCCGCCGCCATCAAGGCCAAACTCGGCATCCAGGACTCCAAAGCCAACAACACCAAAAAAGGCAAAAAGAAATAATCGGTGTTTTTGACAAAAATCCAACCAACCGCCATCCACCGATGGCGGTTTTTTTTGTCCCCCTCCCATGAGTGCATAAAAATGCAAAACACTGAAAACAAGCTACATAGGAAAACAACCCCAATTCAGTAGCACCATCATTTGCAACCTATTAAAAATCAGTATTATATAGCTACCAACTCCCACCCAACTCCCACCCAAGTCCCACCATGGTGGGAGATGATAGGGGGATGGCAGGGCGATGACAAGGTATTTATCATTTTGTCGGTTCAAGATTCGAGTAATTCGCATTCAATTGTCCTGCGTAGCGTTCGTAAAATTCGAGCCATTCGCCGTTAAGAAAAGAGACGTTCGCCGCCGTAGCATTTGGCCATTTAAAAAGTTATTTGTATCTTTGCAAAGTGATTATGAAACGGATTTTGATACTATGGATGGCACTCTGCGTGTCCGTCGCAGCTGTGGCTCAGGGAGTTCCGACGGCGGCGTCGGAAACGGAGACCAACAGCGGCTGCCTGCTGGATTCGTTGCCGCCGCTCAGCAAGAAGGAACGGAAGGAGCTGAAAGAGAACCTGGACAGCTACATCGACATGTGGAAAACCGTCGGTTCCTCCGGAATAAAACCCGAACTGACATTCAAGGACCTCGACGACGAGCGCATCGTCGTCGAGGTAAAGTACGAGCTGGACGAGAAAACGGCCGCGTCCTACACCTCCAACTACAGGTGGCTGAGGATCATTTCCATCTTCGAAACCAGTCGCCGCCTGAGCGACATCTTCGATATGGTGGCCCGGTTGGGGCTGAGCGCCGTCCTCCACGCCCATATCGATCTGCCCAACGGCAAACAGACCTCCGTCTACGCCTACAGCAACGAGACCCTTCGCCGCATCATGGCGCTGGAAAACTACACACAGGCCTACATCTACGCCGACATGCTGGCCACACGCCAGCAACTGCCCCTGAAGATTGACGACAGCCTCTTCGCCACCGCCGTCAACTACTGCAACCACCTCTACACCCTCCACCTGCACTCCACCGCTGCCGACGACCCCACGGTGTCGTCGCAGTTCTTCTGGATGATTTCCAACAAATGGTTCATCGTGGGCAACACCTTCCTCCCCTACCTTGGGCAGGACAGCACAACGCTGCGCATCGTGGGCAGCATCGAGGGCAACCCCGACACCGTGGTGCTCGACTACCGTCCCGCACAGCTGCTGGGCAAGGAGCCAGCCATCGACGTCGACCTCGCCGGCCAGTATCTGGCCATGGCCCTCGGGCGCGAATGCCCGCAACCGCTGGACGACAGCACGGGCGTCTGGACCCACTGCAGCTACGACCCCACGCTGAAGGTCGTCGTGATGCACTACACCGTCGACGAACTCTCCATCCTGGCCAACGAGGGCAAGGAGCAGCAGCTGAAACCCATGCTGCTGGAAAACCTCATCTACGCCGACGGTGCCGAGTTCCTCGGGCTGCTGGCATCCTCCGAGGTGGGTCTGGAGCTGCGCTGGCAGAGCCGCACCACCGCCCGCAGGTTCACCATCACCTTCACGGCCGACGAATTGATCAACTACATGTTCGAAGAAGAATAGCCTCCCGTTTATGCGAATACTGCTCATCACCCCGCCGCTCACGCAGCTCAACACCCCCTACCCCGCCACGGCCTACCTCAAAGGGCTCTTCGCGGCCCAGGGGCACGAGGTGCACCAGCTGGACCTCGGCATCGAGTTGGCCGACCGCGTGCTGTCCAAGGAGTTCCTGCAAAGCATCGGCCTGGAGCGCGAGGCGCAGCTGATAGAGCCCGTGAAGCGTTTCCTGCGCGGCCAGGACGACACCCTCGGCCCCCGCATCGCCAACCGCTCGCTGCTGCCGGAGGGCAAACGCTTCGAGCAGCTGGACGAGGACCATCTGGAGTGGAGTTTTGGCGTCAGCGGCACCACCGACAAGGCGCAGCACCTGGCCACGCTCTTCATAGAAGAGGTGGCAGACTATGTGCGCGAGCATGTCGACGAACACTTCGACCTGGTGCGCTATGCCGAGTACCTGTCCAACGACGCGCCTACGTTCGACCCCCTATACGAGGAGCTGCAGCACGAGCCCTCCCCCATCGACCGTCTGATGATCAGCATATTGGAAGAAAAAATTTCAATTTTCAATTTTCAATTTTCAATTGACAGGGTCTGCCTCACCATCCCGTTCCCCGGCTGCCTCTACGGCGCCCTGCGCTGCGGCCAGTGGTTCAAAGCCAACACCAAGGCAACCATAGAGCTGGGCGGTGGTTTCCCCAATACGGAGTGGCGCCAGATGGACGAGCCGCGCATCTATGAGTTCTGCGACGAGGTGGTCATCGACGGCCACCCCGAAGCCATCGACCACTGCCCCGACTTCAGCGACCTGCCGTTAGACAAATACCTCTCGATGAGCGAGATGACAAACCCCATGCACCGTCTGTGGAGCCAGGGGCGATGGAACAAGATGGTGATGGCGCAGGGCTGCTACTGGCACCGCTGCGCCTTCTGCGACACCTCACTGCCCTACATCGGCGACTACCGCGCCCCCAAGGCATCGACCGTGGTGGACCGCATGGAGCGCGTGATGGAGCAGACGGGACGGACGGGGTTCCACTTCGTGGACGAGGCCCTGCCGCCCAAACTGCTGGGCGAGGTGGCGGAAGAGATTCTGCAGCGGGGACTTACGCTGAGTTTCTGGGGCAACATACGCTTCGAGAAAGCCTACACCGCCGAGCTGTGCGACCTGCTGGCCGAGGCCGGCATGGTGGCCGTCAGCGGGGGTCTGGAGGTGGCCAGCGACCGCCTGCTGAAGCTCATGGACAAAGGCGTCACCATACAGCAGACCGCCGAGGCCTGCCGCCACCTGCGCGACGCGGGCATCATGGTGCACACCTACCTCATGTACGGCTTCCCCACCGAGACGCTGCAGGAGACCGTCGACGCCCTGGAGACCGTGCGCCGCATGTTCGACGAGGGTATCGTGCAGAGCGCTTTCTGGCACCGCTACGCCATGACATGCCACAGTCCCTCGGGCCTGCATCCCGAAGCTTTCGGCGCACGCCGCGTGACGGTGGATCCAAACCCCTTCTGCAACAACGAGGTGGACTGGGAACCCATCGACGGAGGGCAGCAGTTCGACTACGACATCGACGCCGTAGGCGCCGCCCTGCGGTTGGCCACATACAACTACATGAACGGCCTCGGGCTGGAGCAGCCCGTGCGCTCGTGGTTCCCCATCAGGGTGCCACGGCCTACGCAAGAAAGAAAACGCTAAGCTTCGGCGTCCTTGTCGCTTCCGTCCTTCGGATGGCGAATGTTTTTGATGTAAATCTCAATGCTTTTCAGTCCCCAGTTGATGAGGATGATGACGGTGACGGCGATGAGGGCTTCGACCCACATGCCATAGCCGCAGAGGCATCCCACGGCGGCGGAGCACCAGATGGTGGCTGCCGAGGAGAGGCCGTGGATGGTCAGTCCGTTTTTCATGATGACGCCGGCGCCGAGAAAGCCAATGCCGGTGACGACCTGCGAGAGGACGCGGAGGTTGTCGTTGTTCACCGGCCCGCCTGCCGCCTGGGCCCTCATGATGACGCTCTCGCTGATGAGGATGAAGATGCAGGCGCCGACGGCCACCAGCGAGTTGGTGGTGAGGCCGGCCTGGCGCTGCTTGAGCTCGCGCTGCGTGCCGATGATGATACCTGCTGCCAAAGCGCAGGCAAGACGGAATATGAATATCTCGATGGGCATAGAGGCTTGAATATTATTCTTTTCCAGCAAGGACCACTACTATCTCGCCCTTCACCTCTTTCTGTTGGAAATGTGCCAACACTTCGGCGAGAGTACCCCGGGCGGTCTCGGCATGGAGCTTGCTGATTTCTCGGCTAACAGAGACCTGGCGGTCGGGACCGATGGCTTCGACAAGCTGCTCCAACAGCTTCACCAGTCGATAAGGGCTCTCATAGATAATCATGGTGCGTTCCTCGCCGGCAAGGGCGTTGATGGCTGTCTGGCGGCCCTTTTTATGAGGCAGGAAACCGAGGAAGACAAAGCGGTCGCAGGGCAAGCCGCTGTCGATGAGCGCAGGCACAAACGCCGTTGCTCCGGGCAGGCATTCCACTTCGACGCCCTCCTTCACGGCCTCGCGCACAAGAAGGAAACCAGGGTCGCTGATGCCAGGGGTGCCGGCATCGGTCACCACGGCGATGGTGGTGCCCGCCTTCAGCCGCTCCACCAACGAAGCCACAGTCTGGTGCTCGTTGAAAATGTGGTAACTCTGCAGGGGGGTGTCGATGCCGTAGTGCTGCAGCAGCACCCGGCTGGTGCGTGTGTCCTCGGCCAGTATGAGGTCGACAGCCTTGAGAACCTCGACGCCACGATAGGTCATGTCGCCGAGGTTCCCAACAGGTGTCGGAACTAAAAAGAGTTTCATTATTCTTCCTCGAAATCGTCGGGGATATCCATGTCGTGGTAGACGTTGGTCACGTCGTCGTCCTCCTCGAGGATGCCAATGACCTTCATGACCTTGCGAATGGTTTCCTCGTCGACCTGACGGAGCGTGTTGGGGATGCGCTGAAGTTCGGCACTCTCACACTCGATACCCTTTTCTTCGAGGGCCTTGCCCATATTGCCAAAGTCCTCAAAGGCGGTGTAGAGGGTCAGGTATTCGTCATCAACCTCCATCTCCTCAAGGCCGGCATCGATGAGGTCCATTTCAAGAGCTTCGACATCCATCTCGGGCTTGCGAGGCACCACAAAGACGCCCTTGCGGGTGAAGAGGAACGCAAGGCTGCCATTGGTCTCGAGGGTGCCACCATACTTGTTCATGATGGACTTGACATTGGCGACCGTGCGGTTGTTATTGTCAGAAAGAGCCTCTATGAAGAGGGCGATACCATGGCTGACGTGGCACTCGAAGGTGAGTTCCATCATCTGGGCAGCGTCCTTGTCGTTGGCTTTGTTGATGGAGCGCTGCAGGGTATCCTTGGGCATATTGCATCCACGGGCATTCTGCACGAGCAGACGCAGACGGGGGTTGCTGTCGGGATCGGGACCGCCCTCGCGCACGGCGATGGCTACCTGCTTCAGAATGTTGCTCCACTGTTTCGAGCGCTTGGCATCGGCTGCACCTTTGGCTCTTTTAATCTTTGACCATTTGTTGTGTCCTGACATAATTAAATGAGTATTTAGTTTATATATTTTTTAATTGGTTTTCCATTGTATATATGTAATCGGCATGCCCTGGGCAAGGAACATGCGCTCGTAGAATGTCTGCGTGAGCTTGGCTTCCTCAAACCCTTCCTCTGTTTTGTAGAGGTCGTCGGTACAGGTGAGGACCCTGCAGTCTTCGTTGGGCAACACCTCGTTGAGGGTGTAGTCGTAGAGTTCCTGCGAGTCGGTCTTCAGGTGAAGCACGCTCCCCTGAGCGAGGAAACGGCGGTAGGTGGCAAGGAATCGCGGCGACGTCAAACGCTTGTTGGGCTTCTTGAGCTGCGGGTCGCAAAAGGTAATCCATATCTCGCTCACCTCGCCCTCGGCGAAGAAGCGGTCGATGAGTTCGATGCGAGTGCGGATGAAAGCCACATTCCCCATCTGCTCCTCAACGGCCGTTTTGGCGCCTCTCCACAAACGGGCGCCCTTGATATCGACACCGATATAGTTGCGCTCGGGATGTATGCGCGCCAGGGCGATGGTATAGTCTCCCTTGCCGCAGCCCAGCTCGAGGGTGATTGGATTGTCATTGCCAAAATGCTCTTTCCATTTGCCGCGCAAGGCGAACCCCTCCTTTTCCAGCTGTTCAAAGCCCACCTGGAAAAGGTTGGGGAACGTCAGGTTCTCGGCAAACCGTTGAAGCTTGTGATGGCCCATAATCAGTATCTCGAATTAAAGTTCTTTGATAACGATATCGCCATCGTACCAGCTCTTGATGTGGTTGTAGAGGGCCTCGGCCTTGGTACGGGTCGGGGCGCTGCCCATACTGACATAGTACATGTCGTTCTTCTCGATGATATAGGCGTCGCAGCCCAGCTCATGCAGGCGTGCCGTCATCTTGGCAGCGGTACTCTTGTTGAGGTAGAAGCCAGCGATGATATCGAATCCCTGCTTGCTTGCCTTCTCCACATACACATAGACGGGGGCGTCCTTGTCAAGCTGCACTTTCGGCTTGCGGGCAACGGCGGGTGCCTGTTCGGCGACTTTCACCTGCTGCACTTCGGCGGCGGTGCGGCGCTCCTCGCCCGACTGCAAGCCAAGCTCATCGATAAGACCGTCGAGGATGTCGTCCAGAGCGGCGCGGTTCATCAACTCGCCCTGCACCATGTGGCGGGCCACATCGGCATAGGTCTGTTTCAGCCACGGCTCGGCATTCTCATAAATATAATCCTCGTAGGGGATGAAACGCTGTACGGCGAAGCGAGGTCCGAGCAACTGCTGCAGACGTTCGTCGGCATACTGGCGCACACGGTCGAACATCGGCACGCGGGCACTGCGGTAGTCGCGCTCGGCGAGGTAGTTGTTGATATACTCGGTCATATTGACGCAGATAATATCGCTGTTGCGACCAATCTCGCGGTCGGTGTAGGGGATCATGTCGGGATTGAACGTGAGGGCATTGGTTGCCGGCACATCGAGATGCTTGCCACGCTCGGCAACAGTCTCTTGAGTTCCACCGACATTCGCTTTGCCATGACCACGCACGAGGAAGAAGTAAGCCACAGCGGCAAGAGCAAGCAACAGCAGGATGATGATCACCCACAGCAGCCATTTCGAACGCTTCTTGCCTTTCTTGGTATCGCCGGCATCGGCCTTCGCCACAGCATCGGTCGACACGGCAGCCACTGCCTTGGCCTCCTTGGCGGCTTTCTCGGCAGCAGCCTTGGCAGCTTTCTCGGCAGCCTTGGCCTCTTGGGCCTCCCTGGCGGCCTGCTCGGCAGCTTCTCTGGCAGCCTGCTCGGCAGCAGCCTTGGCGGCCTTCTCGGCAGCCGCAGCCTCTTTGGCGGCCTCTTTGCTTCTGCGTTTCTCTTCCTTGGCCTGGAGGGCGGCGGCTTTCTCGGCAGCCTTGGCGGCCACCTTCTCGTCCTTGCGCTTCTGCTTGGCTTCCCTGGCGGCAGCCTTGTCGGCCTCGCGCAGGAGCTTCTCGTTCTCACGCTGCTGCGCCAAAGCCTCTTTCTCGGCCTTGGCGACCTCCTGAGCCGATGCGGCGACGCTTTCGGCAGCCACAGCCTCGCCCTTGCTGGCCTGCGAGGCGGCCACAGCGGCCAACACGGCGGCTTTCTTCTCGGCCTTGAGGCGTTCCTCGGCAGCCTTTTCCTCGGCGCGCTGCATGCTCATCGCGGCCTCTTTCTCGGCCCTGCGGCGATTCTCTTCGGCGCGTTCCTCGGCTTTGCGCATCTCTTCTTCGGCGTGACGGCGCTCCTCGGCCTCCTTGCGGGCCTGCTGCTCGCGTTTCTGTGCCGCTATGCGCTCCTCCTGCTCGGCCTCCTTGGCGGCGCGCTTGCTCATGCGGGCGCGCTCCTTTTCGGCTTTTGCTTCCGCTTTCAGGCGCTCTTTCTCGGCCTTGGCTTCAGCCTTGAGCTGGGCTTTCGATTTGGGAAGCTCCTCCAGCTTCTTGAGGCTTTCCTGCCATTCATCCGACATGGACATGCGACTCTCGGCAGCGGGTTTAACCACTGGAGCGGGAGCGGGTGCGGGTGCAGGTTCAATTTCCGGCGTAGATATCAGCTCGGGCCCGGATACAGGTTTGGCTATATATTCAGGTTCAGGCTCTGGCTCAGGTTCAGGTTCAGGCTCGGGCTCAGGTTCAGGCTCAGGCTCGGGCTCAGGTTCGGGTTCAGGCTCAGGCTCAGGCTCGGGCTTGCGCATTACAGTCACCTCCACCTCGTCCTCGAACTGGGCGAAGGGGTCGTCATTTTCATTATGCTCATAGGTACGAACTTCCTCGAGAGGTTTCTCGTTGCCGCTGCCAGCCTCTATGACCAGGCCCTCGGTCATGTCGAAGGCGTAGCCGTTGCCCACCTTTGTGATGGTGCCCAGCTCGCCCAGACGATGCTCGCCGGTGCGCTTGATTTTATCCGTCAAGGCATCGACATAGTTGCGCCACATCTGCTGTGCCACTTCTTCATTGACGCAGTCGCGGCGGGCTATTTCCTTCACGATGCTGTTGTCGCCGGTGGTCCCCTCGCGGTACACTATGGTTCTGGTGGCCGGATAGTAGATACGGCTGACCGGGTCGTGATGGGGGCTCTGTACCTCGCTGTCGAAGGTACCGATTTCGGGCACTTCCACTTTCTGCCCTTGCTGCAACAACTCAACGATTAATTCGGTTATATTCATAATTATTCTTGTGTTTTTCGTTCATTGTTTCTCAGTGCCCGCTCGGCGGCCTCGAGGTCGGCGGGCGTGTCGATGCCGATGTTGGCTGCGGGCGTCTCGCAGACGGCAATGCTGTAGCCTGCTTCCAGCCAGCGCAGCTGCTCCAGCTTCTCGCTCTTTTCCAGGTGGCTCTGCTGCATGGCGCACACCTCCGCCAGCACCTGCGGACGGAAGGCGTAGATGCCCACATGCTTGAAGTATTCGCCCTCCGAGAGCCACTGCCCGGGCTCGACATCGCGGCGGTAAGGGATGGCCTGGCGGCTGAAATAGAGCGCCTTGCCGCCCGTGGTGCACACCACCTTGACATTGTTGGGCGAGAGGAGCTCGGCGGTGGAGCCGATGCGTGTCTTCAGCGTGGCGATGGAAACGCTCGCGTCGGCGAAGCAGCCGATGAGCAGCTGCAGCTGCGCCGACTCGACAAAGGGCTCGTCGCCCTGCAGGTTGACCACCACGTCGTAGCTTTCGCCCTCCGCGGCCAGCCTGCGCACCACCTCGCCGCAGCGGTCGGTGCCACTGCGGTGCTCCGTGGAGGTCATCATGACGCTGCCCTTGCCGAACACCTCCTCCATGTGGGCGAAGATGCGCTCGTCGTCCGTAGCCACCACGGCGCGTCCGATGCCCTCGGCGCTGCGCGCCGCGGCGTAGGCGTAGTCGATGATGGGCCGGCCTCCGAGCAGGGCCAGGGGCTTGCCGGGGAAACGCGTCGAGGCGTAGCGGGCGGGTATGACGGCCAGTGTTCTCATTGCTCCTGTGTTTCGTCGTTGCCGAAGAGGCTATTGAATTCGGCGTCGATATTGTTGATAATCAGCCCCAGGTCGGCACGGTTCTCCACGAAGTCGTGCTCGTCGGTGTCCACCACGAGCATCTTGCCCTCATAGCCTGCGGCCCACTTCTCGTAGCGGTTGTTGAGGTTGGTGAGGTAGTCGAGGCGGATGCTGCTCTCATACTGGCGGCCGCGCTTCTGGATGTGGCGGATGAGCGTGGGCACATCGGCGCGCACATAGATGAGCAGGTCGGGTTTGGGCAGCAGCGAATAGGTCATCTCGAAGAGCTTGGTGTAGGTGGCAAGGTCGCGCGTGGTGAGCAGCCCCATGTCGTGCAGGTTGGGCGCGAAGATGGCGGCATCGTCGTAGAGCGAGCGGTCGCGGACGAAACTCTCGCCCGTGGCCTTGAGCTCGGTGAGCTGCATGATGTTGGCATAGAGCGAGTGGACCATCATGTTGAACGACCAGCGCCGCATGTCCTCATAGAAACTGTTGAGGTAGGGGTTCTCCTCCGACGGCCCGAAGACCGCACGGTAGCCGTAGTGCTTCGACAGCAGTTTGGTCAACTCTGTCTTTCCTGCCCCTATATTTCCCGAGATTGCTATCTGCATATTGTTTTTTTAAGGCCATGAATCATGCTTTATTATTGAAACATAATTACATGGCATTATTATACCATTACCTTTAAGATTGCAAATATACGCAATTTTTTTAATATATAAGAAAATTTTTACTGCTTTTTTACCGCCCGCGCCAACAAAAAATCCTCGCCCCCGCCTCGCCCCCGATAGGCCCCCGATTCGCCCCCGATTCGCCCCTTCACATATAGTTCCTATATCGTTCTCATATAGTTCTTATATAGTTTCTATATACTGCATATAAGAACTATATGTGAACTATATGAGAACGATATAAGAACTATATAAGAACGGCCGAACAGGGGGCGAACTCGGGGCGAAGCGGGTACGGCCGCGGTGGAGGGTCGCGGCACGGTGGCGCCGGGGCGGGAGAGAAAAAGATTTGCACGGGTCAGAAAAAAGGTTTATCTTTGCACATTGGAAAAGTGGGGCAAAGACCCCGCGAGAGTGATTATTAACATCATAGAATCAGCATATTATGACGAACATTGACAACTTGGACACCCTTATCAAAATGGCTTTGGGCGAGGACATCGGCGACGGCGACCACTCCACGCTGGCCTGCATTCCTCCCACGGCAACGGGCACAGCCAAAATGGTGGCCAAACAGGATGGCATCCTCTGCGGTGCCGAAGTGGGGGAACGAGTGTTCATGCTCGTCGACAAGAATCTGAAAGTCACCCTTCTGAAGCACGACGGCGACGCCGTTGCCAAGGGCGACATCCTGATGACCATCGAAGGCCCCTCGAGTTCCATCCTCACCGCCGAGCGCACGGCGCTCAACTTCATGCAGCGCCTCTCCGGCATCGCCACCGAGACGCACCGCATGGTGCAGATGCTCAGCGGCCTGGACACCAAGCTGCTGGACACCCGCAAGACGACGCCCAACATGCGCCTGCTGGAGAAGTATGCCGTCCACTGCGGCGGCGGCACCAACCACCGCATCGGCCTCTACGACATGGTGATGCTCAAGGACAACCACATCGACTTTGCCGGCGGCATCGAGGCGGCCATCGACCGCACCCACGACTACCTGAAAGCCAAGGGCAAAGCGCTGAAAATTGAAATCGAGGTGCGCAACCTCGACGAGCTGCAGCGCGTGCTCGACCACGGCGGCGTGGACCGCATCATGCTCGACAACTTCGACACCGCCACCCTGCGCGAGGCCGTGCGCCGCATCGACCACCGCTACGAGACCGAGGCCTCCGGCGGCATCACCGAGGCTACGCTGCGCCAGTATGCCGAAACGGGCGTGGACTTCATCTCCGTCGGCGCCCTGACGCACCACATCAAGAGTCTCGACATATCGCTCGTGAAGAAATGAGAAGACTGAAAGTATGGCTCCGCGCGTTGCGGCTGAAAGCCAAGAGCTTCGGCCGACACCTGATGTACAAGCGTTGGGTGCGCGAGACGCTGTACTTCACCCACCACTTCGCCCTGCCGGGCAACAAGGGGGTGCCGCTCTACGACGTGCTGAGCTATTTCCTTGTGGGCATCTTCAACGGCGGCCTGGCCCAGAGGGCCAAGGGACTGGCCTACTCGTTCCTGGCCGCGCTGCCGCCGCTGATGATCTGCATCTTCTCGCTCATAGCCTTCTTCCCGGTCGACGGGCTGCAGGACGAGCTCCTCAACGGCCTGGGCGACATTGTGCCGGAGAAGATTCTCAATCCCCTTTCCGCCACCATCAACGACATCATGGGCCACAAGCACACCACGCTGCTCTCCATCGGTTTCATCGGTTCCATCCTCGTGGCGGCCAACGGCATGAACGGGTTCATCCTCTCGCTCAACTTCGCCAACCAGACCGTCGAGAAGCGTCCGTTCGTGCAGCGCTTCGGCCTGTGCCTGTTGATGGTGTTCGTCATGTTCATCATTGTGGCCCTGGTGCTTACGCTCATCATCGGCCACAAATACCTGCTGCAGCTCATCTTCACCCAGGGGTGGCTCTCCGACACCAAGGCCAACACGTTCCTTTTCAACGTCGGGCGCTGGCTGCTGCTCTCGCTGGCCACGCTGCTGGCCGTGGCGTTCCTCTACTATGTGGCCCCCGCCAAGCGGCAGCGCGTGGGCTTCTTCAGCGCCGGCTCCGTGCTGGCCACGGGCATGTTCTTCGTGCTCACCTGGGGCTTCGGCATCTACCTCAACAACTTCAACCGCTACAACCTCCTCTACGGCTCCATAGGAACCCTGCTGCTGCTCATGCTCTGGATTTACTTCAGCTGCATCGTCCTGCTGGTGGGCTACGAGCTGAACACCAGCATCTACAACGGCACCCTGCGCTCGAAGAACCGCATGGCCCGACGCGAACTCAAAGACAGAATACAAATATTCAAAGATGATAATACAGAAAAACCGCGGTAAGGTGGTGCCCGCCGACAGCACCCCGAAGGAAAGATTCAAGATGGTGGCCAAGACCATGGTCAACCTGGAAGAGGTGCTGGCCGACGAGCTGCGCCAGCTGGGCGCGCTGAACGTCAACGTCATCACCCGCGCAGTGGAATTCGAAGGCGACATGCGCTTGCTCTACCGTGCCAACTACTGCTGCCGCACGGCGCTGGCCATCCTCAAGCCCTTTGCCGAGTTCGACGCCAACAACGAGCAGGAGCTCTACGACCAGGTGTACAAAATACGCTGGGAGAAAATCCTCGACGTCGACGGCACCTTCATGATCGACTCCACCACCAGCGGCGAGGTCTTCACCCACTCCTACTACGCCGCCCTCAAGACCAAGGACGCCATCGTCGACCGCTTCCGCCGCAACTTCGGCAAACGGCCCTCGATCGACACCGAAACGCCTGATTACAAATTCAATCTCCATATCCGCGACAACCACGTCACCCTCCTGATGAACGCCAGCGGCGACTCGCTGCACAAGCGCGGCTACCGCCAGGGCGTGGGCGTGGCACCCATCAACGAGGTGCTCGCCGCCGGCCTGCTCAAACTGGCCGGATGGCAGTGCGACTGCAACTTCTACGACCCCATGTGCGGCTCCGGCACCATGCTCATCGAGGCCGCCATGATGGCCAACAACATCCCCGCGCAGTACTATCGCCAGCGCTTCGGATTCATGCGCTGGAAAGAGTTCAACCTCGGCGAGTGGAAGAGCGTCAAGAACGAGGAAGACCGCAAGATCGGCGCTCTGGACTTCGATTTCGAGATATGGGGCAACGACATCGACGAGCAGGTCATCCAGCAGTGCGAGAAGAACCTCGAATACACCAAGCTGCACCACGACGTGATGCTCCACATCGGCGACTTCGCCGACCAGGAGCCGCCCGAGGGCAAGACGCTGATTGTCACCAACCCGCCCTACGGCGAGCGCATCAAGGTCGAGGACCTCAACGCCATGTACGAAAAACTGGGCGACACCTTCAAGCAGAAGTACGGCAAGGACTGCGACGTGTGGCTCATCACCTCCGACTTCGAGGCCATGAAGCACATCGGCCTCCACCCCTCGGCCAAGATACCCGTGCAGAACGGCGCCCTCGACTGCCGCTTCCTCCACTTCGAGCTCTACGACGGCAGCAAGAAAGCCAAGAACAAGGCGGATGCTGAATAGCGACGACGTCAAACGCATAGCCCTGGAGGTGGGGTTCGACGCCTGCGGCATAGCCCGCGCCGACACCCTCACCGACGAGGAATACCCCCTGCGGAGCTGGCTCGCCAAGGGCTGGCACGCAGGGCTTTCCTATATGGAGCGCAACGTCGACATGCGCATGGATCCGCGCCTGCTGGTCCCCGGTGCGCGCAGCGTCATCTGCTGCGTCAGCGCCTATCCCCCACCCTCTTCCGCGGGAGGCATTGCCGCCTATGCTCGCACTCGCGAGTACCACAAGGTGGTCAAGGACATGCTCCACAAGATGCTCAGCAGGCTGGGCCTCGACACCGCCGACGGAGCGCAAAACAAAATCTGCTGCGACACCGTGCCCATCAGCGACAAGCACTGGGCCGCCCGCGCCGGGCTGGGCTTCATCGGCCGCCACACCCTCCTCGTCACCCCCAAGTGGGGCACATGGGTCAACCTCGGCGAGATTGTCACCACCGAGGAGTGCACTGAGTATACGGAGCACCCGGAACAACAGGATTTCTGCTCCCACTGCCACCGCTGCGTCGACGCCTGCCCCAACCACGCCATAGCCCCCGACGGCCCTCCGATGATCGACGTCAGCCGCTGCACCGCCTACTACACCACCCACCACTCGCGCCCCATCCCCCCGGGCCACATCACCGCCGGCTACACCCAGGGTTGCGACCTATGCCAGCTGGCATGTCCGCACAACGGAACCTTATTTTCAAACAAATAAATCCATGTACAAACAAACCCATCAACAACACGCAAGCGCACCTGGGAGTGCGGTTCGCTCCCCGAAGGTCGCGTTCCGCTTTCGCCGGTTCAGCCGGGCGAAGTGGGCGGTCTACAGCTCGATGCACCGCGAGGTGACCATCGGACGCCTGGCCACCCGCGTGGCCGACAGCAGCCTGGCCAAGACGGCCACCGTCGCCGCCACCGCCCTGCTGCTCATGCAAGGCACCACCTTCGCACAGAGCGACCGCGAACCGCAGACGCGCACCTTGCAAGAAGTGCAGATTATCCTCTCTGCCGACAGTCTGCAGGGCTCCTCCGAGCCTGCGGCGGTACTCACCGCCAACGATTTCCAACAAACAGCCATTCGTTCTATCGGCGACCTCGTGGCCTTGCTCCCCGGGGTGGACCTCCGCACCCGCGGCGCGGGCGACGTGCAGGGCGACCTCAGCATGCGCGGCGGCACCTTCGACCAGATGCTGCTCCTGCTCAACGGCGTCAACTTCACCGACGCCCAGACGGGCCACCACACCATGGACATCCCCATCAACATCACGATGGTGGAGCGTGTAGAACTGCTGACGCCGTCGCAATGCATGGCGCGGGGCCTCGTGGCTTTCTGCGGGGCGGTGAACATCGTCGTCGCCGACCACTACCGCGACCGCCTGCTGGCCGACGTCAGCGCGGGCTCCTACGGCACCGCCAACGCCTCACTGCTGGGCACCAAGACCCTGGGGCCGTGGACCCTCACGGCCACCGCGGCCTACCACCGCAGCGACGGCCACCGCCCCAACACCGACTACCGCCACGGCAGCCTCTTCCTCCAGGCGCGGCGGCACACCGAGGCCAACGACCTCCACCTGCAGCTCGGCGGACAGCTGAAAGACTTCGGCAGCGCGGGATTCTACTCCACCACCTACCCCGACCAGTTCGAGGCCACGCGCACCCTCGTGGCCTCGGCGACCGACAACTTCCGCCTTTCCAATTTCAATTTCCAGTTTTCACTCTACGGCCGCCTGCACCGCGACCGCTTCGAACTCTTCCGCGACGGCTACGTGGACGACGTACCCGCCTGGTACAGTGGCCACAACCACCACCTCTCCTCCCTCGGCGGGGCACGCCTGCTGGCCACCCACCCACTGGGCATAGGCGAGGTGAGGGCCGGCGCCGAGGCGAGGCGCGAGGGCATCTGGAGCAACGTCCTCGGCAGCGCAGACAGCACCCTTCCCTCCCCCTACACCAAAAGCGCCGCGCGCACCAGCACCACCCTCTTCGGCGGCTACGGTCTGAGCCACGGAGCCTTCAGCGCCGAAGCCGTGGCCCTGGGGCAGTACAACACGCAGTTCGGTCCCAACTACGGCCTCGCCGCCAACGCATCCTATAGCGTTTCAACCTTCAATTTCCAACTTTCACTTTCGAGGACCTTCCGCCTGCCCACCTTCACCGACCTCTACTACCAGAGCGCCACGCAGCAGGCCAACCCCGACCTGGGCGCCGAGAGCAGCACCAACGTGGAGCTGTCGGCCTCCAGCGGCAAGATAGCCCTCTCCAAGTCCGCATCCCTCACTCTTCACACCTCATTCTACTACCGCTCCGGCACCGACATCATCGGCTGGGTGCGCCCGTCGGAGGAGGACCTCTGGCTCTCGATGAATCACACCGCCGTCGACGCCCTCGGCGTGGACGCGGCAGCCAACTTCCACTTTTCACTCTTCACTTTTCAATTCTCCTATTCCTACTGCCACATCGAGGCCGACCATCGCGGCCTGTTCTCCTCCTCGGCCATCGACCACCTGAGCCACAAGGCCCAGCTCTGGGTCACGGCGCAGGTCACCGACCGCCTGCGGCTCAAGGCCGGCGCCTCGCTGCGCCACCGCGAGGGCCAGTATGTGGAGGACGGCGAAGCCAAGGCCTACGGCACCGCCCTGCTGGTGGACGCGGCCGCGGAGTACGACCTGCTGAGGCCTTGCCGGCAGGATGCCGGCGGTCCGGGGCTGACCCTCTACCTCGAGGGGCACAACCTGCTGGACCGCCCCTGGCGCGACCTCGGCGGCGTGCCCCAACCGGGCCTGACGCTCATGGCCGGCGCCCGACTGACACTGTAAAAAAGAAAAAAAATTTGGCAGGTGCAAAAATATTTCGTATTTTTGCACCTGCTTTCTATTCAAACACGACAAATCCAAAACCCCAATAATCGAACACCATGGAAGAGACACAATTCACCCAGGAGGCCGGGACCGCCGCCCCCGCCGGCAACGATGCCACAACGACAGGAAACCCCCAAAACGGCCCCAAGAAGAGACCCAGCTGGTGGAAAAGGAACGTTATTTTCCGCAAAACCATCGAATGGACCTACAAGCTGGAGAAGCGCTTCTTCCCCGAAATCGACAACCTCGACAACAGCCTGCTCAGCATCATCGACAAGTTGGTCATCGCAGGTGGCATCTGCCCGGCAATCTACATGCTCACCGTCGCAATCACCGGCGATGAGAAATACGCCCTTTTCCTGCTTGGCGCCAGTGGCATTTGGGGCATCGTGGCATTAGGCGTCAGCGCGGTTGTCGTCCTGACGATGCTGACACTCTTTGCCCGCAAAGACCTGAAAAACTATGAAAAAGGCAAGCCCCGCTTCAAGCGCGGACTCTTCATCTACCTCGTCGGATACATGATTTACCACTGCATCTTCTTCATCGTTGCCGTTGCCATCTCGCTGGTCATACTGACCATCTTCATCATCCTTTGCGGTGTTGTCGGCAAGGAGCTGTTGCACACCAACAAGTACCGCCTCGAAGACGGCACCAAGGTGGAGGGGTCGGACTTCCTGGGCTACTGGGACCGACAAGGCAACAGTTACGAACGCGACGGGAAGTATTTCAAAGAGAAATAACGCCACACGGAACTTACCGTTTATCGATACCACCACAGGGGGCGGACTGCCAAAATGGCAGTCCGCCCCCATTTTTCGCACTTCTCAATGATTTTCAACCTACTGTCTCCCTACCTTCTCCCTACCAACTCCCTACCAACTCCCACCACGGTGGGAGATGATAGGATGATTGCAGGGCCTTCGGACTGACAAAATGGCAGTCCGCTCCCAGTGGCACATGAGTTGTTAATGCACTATTGTTTTAATAGGAATAAAATAAAAAAACAGAGATATGGAAGGCAAATTGAACGTACAGACCGAGAACATCTTTCCGGTCATCAAGAAGTTCCTCTATTCGGACCACGAGATTTTCCTGCGCGAGCTCATCAGCAACGCCGTCGACGCCACGCAGAAGCTGAAAACGCTGAGCACCCGCGGCGAGTTCAAGGGCGAACTGGGCGACCTCACCATCGACGTGAAACTCGACCCCAAGAAGAAGACCCTCACCGTCAGCGACCGCGGCATCGGCATGACGGCCGACGAGGTGGAGAAATATATCAACCAGATAGCCTTCAGCGGCGTCACCGACTTCATGGAGAAGTACAAGGACAGCCACGAGCCGCTCATCGGCCACTTCGGCCTCGGCTTCTACAGCGCCTTCATGGTCAGCGACAAGGTGGAGATTTTCACCAAGAGCTGGAAGGACGAGCCGGCCCAGCACTGGAGCTGCGAGGGCAATCCGGAGTTCACCATGGAGGAGGACAAGAAGCACACCGACCGCGGCACCGACATCGTGCTGCACATAGCCGACGACTGCAAGGAGTTCCTCGAAGAGAGTACCGTGCTGCAGCTGCTCAAGAAATACTGCCGCTTCATGCCCGTGGCCATCCGTTTCGGCGAGGAGACCGTGTGGGTGGACAGCGAGACGGAGTGCGACAAGGATGGAAAACCGAAGAGAGTAGAAAAGAAGCAGCCCCGCATCATCAACGACCCCGACCCGGCGTGGAAGAAATCGCCCTCGTCGCTTACCGACGAAGACTACAAGAAATTCTACCACGAGCTGTTCCCGATGAACTTCGAGGAGCCGCTGTTCCAGATACACCTCAACGTGGACTACCCCTTCAACCTCACCGGCATCCTCTACTTCCCCAAGGTGCGCAAGACCATCGACCCCAACCGCAACAAGATACAGCTCTACTGCAACCAGGTCTTCGTCACCGACCAGGTGGAGGGCGTGGTGCCCGACTACCTGATGCTGCTGCACGGCGTGCTCGACTCGCCCGACATCCCGCTGAACGTCAGCCGCAGCTACCTGCAGAGCGACGGCAACGTGAAGAAGATATCGCAGCACATCAGCAAGAAGGTGGCCGACAAGCTGGAAGAGATGAGCAAGAAGAAAGAGGGTGAAGAGAAGAGCGCCCTCGAGGAGAAGTGGGACGACATCAAGATCTTCGTCCAGTACGGCATGCTGACGGACGAGAAGTTCTGCGAGCGCGCCATGAAGTTCTACCTGCTCAAGGGTGTGGACGGCACGTATTACACCTTGGATTCCTACCGCGAGAAAATCAAAGCCCTGCAGACCGACAAGGACAAGACCGTCTGCTACCTCTACGCCAGCGACGCCGAGGAGGAGCACGCCTACATCGAGAAAGCCAAGGCCAAAGGCTACGACGTGCTGCTCATGGACAGCCCGCTGGAGAGCCACTTCATCAATTTGCTCGAACAGAAACTGGAGAAGAGCCGCTTCGTCCGCGTGGACAGCGACACCGTCGAAAAGCTCATCCCCCACGACGACGCCATCCCCGAGAAGCTCAGCAAGGAAGAGAAAGAGAAGCTGCAGCCCATCATCGAGGGCGAGGTGGACAAGCAGAAGTTCACCGTGCAGCTGGAGAGCCTCGAGGAGAGCGACGCGCCGATGCAGGTGACGCAGAGCGAGTTCATGCGCCGCTACCGCGAGATGGCGCAGACCTCCGGCGGCGGCATGGGCTTCTACGGCGAGCTGCCGGAGAGCTACAACCTCGTCGTCAACATCAACCACCCCCTCATCAGCCGCGTGCTGAACGAGACCGACACGGAGAAGCAGAAAGAGCTTGTCCACCAGCTCACCGACCTGGCCCTCCTGGCCAACGGCCTACTCAAAGGCGAAGCCCTCAGCAAGTTCCTCCAGCGCTCGGTGCAGATGATCTAATGGACCGCCGGCGTCCCGCCGGCACCATGGTACGCAGGCTGCCAGCCCGCGAAAAAAATTGCCGCGAAAACGCCACCACACACTATCGAATAAAAAAGAAGCCCCGTATGGCAGTCCATACGGGGCTTATCTCTCGCTGCGCTGAATTATTCCACCCAGCGCTGGTATTCGACACCCTCCAGTATGAGTTTTTTCCCATTGACGCGGAAGGGGAAATCCTTGGTATTGCCTTCGAATCCACTTCCCTCCACCTCGATGGATATCACCCCGTCGGGATTCTGGTATTTATACGTAAAGGGTACTATGGTATCCATATCACGCTGCAGGTCATTGGAATAGACATGCTCTCGGGTGGCGCCTATCTCCCCCGTCTTGAACACCACGAAACTCTCGCTCAAATAGTCCACCTTAACGGGATTGCCCGTGCCAGCGGTGTCCACCATGATGCTGTCTGTCGAAATAGAGGCCCAAGCCGTATTGACCAGCGAGGAGGGAGTCTCGCTCATCAGGTCGGGACCTTCATATTCGCTGCACGACGCAACCATCAGCGCCAATGCCAGCAGCGGCACACACAGCAGTCTTTCCATTTTCCTTTTCATAATGACATTTTTATTTATACATTTGAAAGTGCAAAAATACAACATTTTTCTCATTCAGCAAAATATTTTTTGCCACGTGAAGGAAAAGTTGTACTTTTGCAGCGTTTTTTTCAAACAAAAATGACAATGAGACAAACCTTATTCACCCTGGCTGCGGCGGTCGTGCTCTTCGCCGCCTGCGGCACCAAACAGGAGAACAGCACCAACGAAGAACAAACTGAAAACAACATCACCACTATGGAATTCAAGAATGTGAACGAGCGCGTCAACATGGGCGCCAAACTGTACGTAACGCCGCAGCCGGCGCTGATGATTGCCACCTACGACGCCGAGGGCAACCCCGACGTGATGATGGCCGCCTGGGGTGGCCAGTACGAGGGCAACCAGGTCTGCTTCCAACTCAGCAGCCACAAGACCACCGAGAACATCCGCCTCAACAAGGCCTTCACCCTCAGCTACGCCGACGCCCGCACGGTGGCCGAGAGCGACTACTTTGGCATCGTTAGCGGCCGCGACGTGAAGGACAAGGTGGCTCACGTGGGCTTCCACTGCACCAAGAGCCAGAACGTCAACGCCCCCATCATCGACGAGTACCCCCTCGCCATGGAGTGCAAGGTGGTGGAGCTCATCGAGCGTGAGAACGACGGTGCCTTCGTCGTGGGCGAAATCGTCAACGCCGTGGCCGACCCCGCCATCCTCACCGACGGCAAGATCGACATCAAGAAACTGAACCCCCTCGTCTGGGACGGCTCGAGCCTCAACTACTTCACCATCGCCGACAGCGTGGGCAAGGCCTGGAACAGCGGCATGGAGCTGAAATAAGCCCTCCGCCACAAGAAATACAATACAACAAACCCCGGAAGAGCGACAGCTTCCGGGGTTTATTACTTTCTTTTCACTCCTCAGATGCGGCGGAACTCGTAGACCCGCGTGGAACCTATCAGCGGGTCGTAGACCAGCTGCATCGTGCGGCTGTCGTCGGACATGTCGAACTCGAACGTGTGACTGTCGCGCACCTCGTGTCCGTCGGAGTCCGTCACGTAGCGCCACATGTAGAGTTCCTCATCCTCCTCGCGGATATAATATCTCCACACGCCTTCTTCCAAAGGATATACATGACTGCCGGCATTCATGATGGACACCTGGCGTCCACTGAAAGCCATCGTGGTGGGCTCGTAGGTGGACGGGGCGTTGGTCATCTCCCACATGCCGTTTTCAAGGTAGTAAACCTCTTCATCCCAGTCGCACGAAGAGAAGAGCATGGCTGTCGCAGCCGTCAAAATCATAAGGATTCGTTTCATAGTATCTGTATTTTTGTGATTATTTTCCGGCTGCAAAGATACAACAATTTCATCAATAATTTACCCTAAGACCGAATATTTTTTTTACAATGTACAATAAAACACCTTTCCTATCGTTGTTATAAGAAGAAAAAAAGCCCCGAAATCAAATATTCACGCAACATGAACATCATCATCACCGGCGGAGCCGGATTCATCGGAAGCCATGTGGTACGGCTCTTTGTCAACAAGTACCCCGAGTATAAAATCATCAACCTCGACAAACTGACCTACGCCGGCAACCTGGCCAACCTCAAGGACATCGAGGGCAAGCCCAACTACAAGTTCGTCAAGATGGACATCTGCGACTTCGACGGTGTCTACAAACTGATGCAGGACGAACACATCGACGGCATCATCCACCTCGCCGCCGAGAGCCATGTGGACCGCAGTATCAAGGACCCCTTCACCTTCGCGCAGACCAACGTCATGGGCACCCTCAGCCTGCTGCAGGCCGCCAAGTGCTACTGGGAGACCCTGCCCGAGAAGTTCGAGGGCAAGCGCTTCTACCACATCTCCACCGACGAGGTCTACGGCGCCCTGCAGATGACCCACCCCGAGGGCATCAAGCCGCCCTTCACCACCAAGGCCTCCAGCGGCAAACACCATCTGGCCTACGGAGAACAGTTCTTCACCGAGGACCTCAAGTACCAGCCCCACAGCCCCTACAGCGCCGCCAAGGCCAGCAGCGACCACTTCGTCCGCGCCTTCCACGACACCTACGGCCTGCCCACCATCGTCACCAACTGCTCCAACAACTACGGCCCCTACCAGTTCCCCGAGAAGCTTATCCCCCTATTCATTAATAATATACGCCACCGCAAACCCCTGCCCGTCTACGGCAAGGGCGAGAACGTGCGCGACTGGCTCTACGTCGAGGACCACGCCCGTGCCATCGACCTCATCTTCCACAAAGGCAAGGTGGCCGAGACCTACAACATCGGCGGCTTCAACGAGTGGAAAAACATCGACATCATCAAGGTGCTCATCAACACCGTCGACCGTCTCCTCGGCCGTCCCGAGGGCCAGGACATGGACCTCATCACCTACGTCACCGACCGCGCCGGCCACGACCTGCGCTACGCCATCGACTCCTCCAAGCTCCAGCGCGAGCTCGGCTGGGAACCCAGCCTGCAGTTCGAGGAGGGCATCGAGAAGACCGTCCGCTGGTACCTCGACAACCAGGAGTGGATGGACAACGTCACCAGCGGCGACTACATGAAGTACTACGAAGACATGTACGCCAACCGCTAACCTATGATAATGGAGCGCAGGCTGCCAGCCTGCGAAAAAATCAAGCAGGGGCATAAGAATCAACATCTTATGTCCCTGCTTTTTTTGTTTCAGACAACTTCGAAAAAAAAATTTTATCATCCACACAATAATAAATTATTTCACCCGTTTCTTAACTAGATTTATAATTACTAAACTAAAACAACCGACATGAACAAAGAACTCACCAAGGCCGAAGAACAAGTGATGCAGGCCGTATGGAAAGTGGGCCAAGGCTTCGCCAGCGACATCGTGGCCGCCGTGGAGAGCGACGCGGCCTACAACACAGTGCTCACCGTGGTGCGCACGCTGGAACAGAAAGGCTTCGTCGGCCACGAAACCTTCAACCGCTCCAACCGCTACTACCCCCTCGTCAGCCGCGAGGAGTACATGGAGCAGCAGCTCAGCGGCTTCGCGAAACGCTACTTCGGCTCGTCAGCGAGGGCGCTGGTGAGCTTTCTGGTAGACAAGAACGAGGTCACACTCGAGGACCTTGAATCCTTGACAAAAGAACTCGAAAACAACAAAAAACAATGTTAATTAACGACAACCAAAGCCCTATATGATTAGATTCCTTGTTCTTTCAACCCTTGCGGCAGGGCTGTTCTACGGCCTCTACTGCCTGACGCTACGGCGCGACCGCTGGCTGAAGCTGAACCAGTGGTACCTGCTGATAACACTATGGTTCAGCCTCATATTCCCCTGGTTCACTCTGCCCTCGAGCCTCGCAACGGCAGCGCAAACGGTGCTCCCCACCGAAGGCTACATGGCGACGCTGGACGAAATCACCATTTCGGCCTATGCGTCCATGCGAACCATCGACCTTGCGGACATCCACCTCATCGGCGTGGCGCTGTGCCTCGGATACCTGTTGTTCCAAATCGGGGCACAGTCTGTCACCATCCTCAGGCTCTGGCGCAAACACACCGTCTATCGGGCCACCGACGGCTACAACATCCCCCGCAACGCATCGCTCGTGCTGCTCGACGACGACACCGCCCCCTACTCTTTCTTCAACCAGATAGTTGTCGGCACGCGCGGACTGAGCGACGCCGAGCTGCGCTGCATCCTCGCCCACGAGTCGCTCCATGTGAACCGCTACCACACCGCCGACATCATCTGTGCACGCCTGTTGTGCTGCGGAGCGTGGTTCAACCCCTTTGCCTGGCTCATGCTGCGCGAGCTGCGGGCCGTGCAGGAGTTCCAAGCCGACGCCGCCTCCATCGGGAGCTGCGGCCGCGAGGGCTATCTGCACCTGCTCTACCGGCAGGCTACAGGAACCGGATATGGCCATATCACCAATAATTTCCTTAGTATTAACATCAAAAAACGTATCGTTATGATGAACAAAACAAAATCGCGCTTCGGCGCATGGAAAGCACTGGCGGCACTGCCCGTAGCAGCACTGCTGCTGATGGCGGGCTGCCAGCCGGCCAACGGAGAAGCCGTTGAGCAGGAGGAGATTCCGTTTGAAGCCACCAATGTCGACGAATCGGCGCCATTGGATGCCAACACCAACGAGGTGTTCAATGTTGTGGAAGTGGAACCCGAATTCCCCGGCGGGGTGGAAGACCTCTACAAGTACTTGGCCGAGAACATCAAGTACCCCGTAATGGCCAAGAACAACAAGGTTGAAGGCCGTGTGTATATCACCTTTGTCATCGAGAAAGACGGCACCGTCAGCGATGCAAAAGTGTTAGGCAGCGTCAACGAGGAACTCGACGCCGAGGCACTCCGGGTAATCAATGCCATGCCCAAGTGGAAGCCCGGCATGCAACGAGGCGTGCCCGTCCGCGTGCAGTACAACATTCCCATCAATTTCAAGCTGCAATGAGACGGCTGTCTACAGTCTCCGTTTTGAGCATTCTCCTGCTGGCGAGCTGCGCAACGTCGCGACCCGCCAGCATGGAGGTATGCGACTGCCAGCGCACGGTGCGTGTGCCTGACAAGGCCTTCCGCGACTGGCTCATCGACAACGGTCTGGCCGTCAAGGCCTACGGCAGATACCTGCGGGCCACGCCCGAAGGTTGCGCGACGACCGAACTGGAATGCTACAACCAGGGCATCCACAGCCTCGACGGCATCGAGCTCTTCCCCCAGCTGGTGCAAATCACCTGCAGCGACAACCCCATCAGCGAACTCAATGTCAACGCCCTGCCCCGTCTGCAACGCCTCTACGGCGTCAACCTGCCGCTGGAGCGCTTCGAGGCCGACAGCTGCCACAGCATGCAGGTCATCCAACTGAGCCACACCCACTTGGACACCCTCGACCTTACACCTTTCCCCCTCCTGGAAAACCTCTTCTGCATCTACTCGCCCCTGCGCGCCATCGACCTCGCCCCATGCCCCAACCTACGCACGCTCTACATCCGCTTCACCCACATCCGGGAGGTGGACCTCACCCCCTGCCCCGACTTCTGGCAGCTCCACGCCCTCGACACCCCCCTCCGCACCGTCACCGTCACCCCCGGTCAGTACACCTCCGAGACCCTCAAAGTCTCGATTGAAGACTCTGTTAATATCGTCGTTAAACAATAAACAGACACAAACCACTGAGCAACAAGCACATCTTATTGATTATCTACCTATTAACTCCCTACCATCTCCCTACCAACTCCCTACCAACTCCCACCACGATGGGAGATGACAGGGTGTTGATAACTTCCGGATACAATAAAAACACCTCTTCGACGTTAAAGGGAGTATAAACAAGCAAACGTCCGATGAGAAACATCATATTCGATTTTGGCAATGTGCTGGTGCGGTGGGAGCCGGAAAAGATTTACACAGAGCACTTTGGCGACGAGGCCAAGGCGTGGTGGTTCCTGCGCCATGTGGCAGACAACGACTGGCGCCTGCGCATCGATGCCGGCGAGAGCCAGGAGCTGTGCCTCAAGGAGTTGAAGGAGAAATACCCCGACTATGAGTCCGCCATCGAGCTCTACCGCTCGCGCTGGAAAGAGATGCTCACCGGCGAGATGCCCGGCATGCGCGAGCTGCTGGCGGACATCACTGCCGGCGCGACGCCGGCGTTCCAAGTCTACGGCCTCACCAACTGGAGCATGGAGACCTTCCCCCAGGCGCGCGAGCACTTCGGCATACTGCAAATGATTGACCGCTACGTTGTAAGCGGCGCCGAGCACTTGGTCAAGCCCGACCCGCGCCTGTTTCAGGTGCTGCTGGACCGCTATGGCCTCCGCGCCGAAGACTGCACCTTCGTCGACGACAACCCCGTCAACGTCGAGGCCGCCCGCCGCATGGGCATGCGCGGCATCGTCTTCTCCGGCGCCGACAATCTCCGCAAAGAACTCGGACTATCCATTTAAAACATTGTATCGACATGAAAAAAAGACTCTTTCTGCTGGCAATAATTTCAATTCTCTCTTTACAGTTTTCTGTTTCCCGCGCCCAAGGGCGCTTCGATGCCACCCTCTATGCAGGGGCCAACTTCTGCCAGCTCGACGGCGACCAGGCCGGCAGTTACAGCCACGTCGGCCTGCGCGCCGGCATAGGTACCAGCTTCGCACTCGCCTCCGATGCCGACAATCCCTGGCGCATGGTGGTAGAACTGGCCTTCACAAACAAGGGCTCCTACAACAAGGACTACAACACCACCCTCTCGGTCAGCTACATAGAACTCCCGCTGCTGCTGTCTTACAATGCCATGCAGAACCGCCTGCGCATCGCCGCCGGCGTGGCTCCGGCCGTGAAAGTGAGCGAGAGCTTCACCGACGGCTATCCCGGCGACAACATCTTCACCGCCGTCGACTGGCTGCCGCTCACACTCAGCGTGCGCTACCGTTTCACCGACCACCTGGGCATCGAGGCACGGTTCCAGTACTCCGCCCTCAGCGTCACCAACGACAACAGCAACGGCACCTACTTCCTCCTGCGGTCCAACAAGGGATGCTTCCACAACCTTGCAGGCCTTGGTCTAACCTATACATTTTAAATATGGAACTCACCGAACAAGCCCGCACCGTTTTTGCCGCCGACCGCTATGCCACCGAACTGACTGGCATACAGATAGAGCATGTTGCCGACCATGAGGCGCACTGCTCCCTGACCCTCGAGGCGCACCACCGCAACGCCCGCGGCGTGGCCATGGGGGGCGTGATCTTCACCTTGGCCGACTTTGCCGCCGCCGTGGCCGCCAACACCGAATGCCTGGCCGACGGCGACCTCCACTGGGTATCGCTCGACGCCAACGCCCATTTCCTCTCCCCCGCCCTCGGCAACGGACTGAAAGCCACCTGCTCCCCGCTCAAGCTCGGCCGCACCACAGCCCTCTACCAGACCATAATAGAAAGCCCCGACAACGGCAAGCGCATTGCCATTGTCGAGACTACGATGGTCAGAGTCTGATTGGTACGCAGGCTGCAGCCTGCGAAATGGTAGGCGGGCATGCCCGCGAGCATTATTTTCTCACACTCTTGTAACCGCTCATCAAGCCGGTCTGGGCGTTGCCTATGAAGGCCAGAATCTGCTTGCCCTCGTCGGTGTTGCCGTAGTGTTCCTTCACCTGCTCCACGGCGTCGGTGACGTTGAGCCCCTTGACGAAGATGTAGCGGTAGATGTCGCTGATGCGGTTGATGCTTTCCTGCGTGAAGCCGCGGCGCTGCAGGCCGAGGCTGTTCACTCCGCAGTACTGTATCGGGTAGCGGGCAGCCTTGACGAACGGGGGGATGTCCTTGTCGATGAGGGCGCCGCC
The DNA here is from genome assembly GCA_937884485.1 of uncultured Bacteroidales bacterium. Taxonomy (GTDB): domain Bacteria; phylum Bacteroidota; class Bacteroidia; order Bacteroidales; family P3; genus Colimorpha. The sequence continues at coordinate 13,959 of CALGCG010000071.1, read as the reverse complement.
CTGGGTGATGACGTGCGAGCCGATGTGGATGAACTGCAGGCAGGCTGTCTTGCCGCCCAGGATGACATAGTCGCCCATGATGATGTGGCCTGCCAGGGTGGCGTTGTTGGCCAGCACGCAGTTGTCGCCGATGACGCAGTCGTGGGCCACATGCACGTAGGCCATCAGCAGGTTGCCGTTGCCGATGACGGTTTTGCCGCTGGCGGCGGTGCCGCGGTGGATGGTGCAGCACTCGCGGATGCTGTTGTTGTCGCCAATCTCAACCGTTGTGTACTCGCCGGCAAACTTCAGGTCCTGCGGTATGGCGGCAATCACCGCGCCGGGGAAAATCTTGCAGTTCTTGCCGATGCGGGCACCGGGGAAGATTGTCACATTTGGACCGATCCAAGTGCCGTCACCAATCTCCACATCCTCGTAGATGGTGGTGAAATTAGAAATCTTTACGTTTTGGCCAATCTTGGCATCGGGATGAAGATCGTACAAAGTCATTACAGATACGTGTTTTTTATTCTTGGTTAGGATGATTATTCATATATTCCATAAGGAAACGCGCAAAGGCGTTGTTGGCCTTGTGGCCGGGCTTGTAGATGGAGAAATGGGCGTTGAGCATGCTGCCCGCCAAGCGCACATCGCCAACAAAATCCAGCAGCTTGTGCCGCGCCGGCTCGTTGGGGAAGTAGGGATTGGTGGTGTTCAACACGCCATCGTGCACCTTGAAGTTATTGATATCCTTGTTGAAAGTCTTGCCCAAGCGTTTCAGCTGCCGGGGCTTCAGTTCCTCGTTGACATAGACCAGGGCATTGTCCAGACTGCCACCCTTGATAAGGTTGAAGCGAAGCAGTGGCTCAATCTCGTGCAGGAAGACAAACGTGCGGCAAGGGGCGATGCTCGCCGAATACTCGTCGAGGCAGTTCATGTCGGCCTCCTGCTTTCCGATGACGCTGTTAGGGAAGTCTATCTCGCAGTGCACCGAGAAGTGGTCGCTGGGATTGAGGTCGAACACCGACCCCGTGTCTTTAAATTCAAAATGAAGAGGCTCGTGGAAGGTATAGTACCGACGGGGGGTATTGTACACTCGCGTGCCGACACGTGTCAACTCCAGCATCCACGGACGTGCGGAGCCATCGATAATAGGCACCTCGCCTCCGTCAAGCTCTATCAGCGCATTGTCCACACGCATACCATGCAGCGCCGACATCAGATGCTCGATGGTGGCAATCGACTGGCGACCGCTGCCCAAGGTGGTGCCACGCGAGGTGGCGCCGACATTGGTTGCCAAAGCCTGCTGGGTGATGATATTGGTCCGGTCTGTGCGCCGGAATGCTATGCCGAAATCCTCGAAGGCAGGCTTCACCGTCACCGTCACCGTACGGCCGGTGTGCAATCCGGGACCCGTGACGCGGAACTCCTTCTGTATTGTGGTTTGAAAATCCATTGGCTCTGGGTTATATCAATAAGTAGGGATGAAATGAAGCGACTCCATGCGGAACAGCTGGGGCTGGTCATTCTCCAGTCCTGCCTGCTGACGGCTGAAATGCAAGGGATGCACCAGCGTCGGCATCGTCCGGGAGGGCGCCTCCCAGAAAGCGCTGTTGCGCTGATGGAGTCCGGAAACAATATACAATGTCAGGTCGTAGCCTGTGGCCGCCAGCGGCGAGGTCGGCTCCGACCCGTAAGTGTCGCGGAATGCTTTCAGGAACTCCACATGGACGGCATTGGTCATATCCCACGAGGAGGTGAAGGTGTGGTAGCCCAGAAGCTGAAGCTGCGCAAAGTCGACATCGCCGAAATCGCGTGTCCAGTCGCTGAACGTGTAGAGGGTGGGGCTGTTTGTCTTGAACGCTGCCAGTCGGTTGAGGAGATTGCTGGAATAGACGCGCATCTGATCGGCCTTGTGGTCGTAGATACTCAGCACGTTGCACCCAGGGGTGTTTCTCAGCACGGAGGAGAGCTTCCCGTTCTGGCTCCAGTTGAAGAGGGTGTACTTGATGTCGCCGCGCTCTGTGAGCTGCCGCTTCAACTCGTCGAGTACAGGCTTCTCGCTGGCGGTGCTGCCACCGTGGATGATATACAGATGGCCGTCGGGACGCTCGCTCTTCATGTTGTCCAGCATAACGCGCACCTGGCTCTCCAGCGAGGGCTGTATCTTCACCATATAGGGGTTCTCTGCACAGATGACGCTGCGCGTGGACATGGGGTTGACGATGTAGATGCCGGCCTGACGCGCCAACTCGGCGGCCTTGTCGAATTCCTCGCGCAGCAGCAACGCCACCACGAAGTCGCTCTGTGCCACATGGTGCGTCTCGAAAGCCTGCTGCACTGCATCGGCGCTGTTGGCCGACACGTCCACCACATTCAACTCCACACTGACGCCCTGGGCCGACAGCTCGTCGAGGGCCATGCGGATTCCTTCGTAGAACTCGATGAACTCGAACTGGCGGTAGCTTTTCTTGCCGCGCTGTTCAACATCGAACTTGGTGGTGGAAATCTCGTCGATTTGATCCAGATGCAGGGGCATCATGAGCGCCATGCGGATCACCTTGCCTGTGCGCCGCACCTGGGGTGCTTCGGTGTTGGTGCTGACGTTGCCCGGAGCCAGCACGGAGCTCCGCGACGGCACAGGGCGGTTCTCATCGGCCTTGGACGCCGCCGCCCGCTGTTTCTCGGCGGCCTGGCGACGCTGTTCCTCCTGACGGCGGATGGACTCCTGCTTCTGCGCCTCGAGTTCTTCGCTGTCGCTGGCGAACTGGCCTCTGGCAGGCAGCCACACGGTGTCGCCCGGATGGAGGAAATGGATGTCGACATGCGTGACGGCATCGAAGCTCTCCACCTTGTAGGCTTTGGAGATGGAGTAGACCGTCTGGCCTTTCTCCACGATGTGCACATAGTATTTGCGCCCATGCAGCACCTGGGTCTCGTGGCTCACCTTGACGGGGGCCTTGCCCGGCGCCTGCGCCTGTATGCTTGTGGACACAAACGGCAGCAACAGCATCAGCAGAAGGGCCTTGCCCAGGTGCCTTGCGCCATTGCGCCTGTCCACAAACCTATCGTTTTTTTTCATCATTGTCTTGGTTTACTTGTCTTCCAACAAAAAGGGTCACTCCCACTCGATGGTTGCGGGGGGTTTGGAACTGATGTCGTAGCAGACGCGGTTGACGCCCTTGACGCGGTTGATGATCTCGTTCGAAATCTTGGCCATGAAGTCGTAGGGCAGATGGCTCCAGTCGGCGGTCATGCCGTCGACGCTCTCCACGGCACGCAGGGCCACGACGCTCTCGTAGGTGCGCTCGTCGCCCATGACGCCCACGCTCTGCACCGGCAGCAGCATGGCGCCGGCCTGCCACACCTTGTCGTACAGGCCCGCGTCGCGCAGGCCCTGGATGAAGATGTGGTCCACCTCCTGAAGGATGTGCACCTTCTCGGGCGTCACATCGCTCAGGATGCGTATGGCCAAACCGGGACCCGGGAAGGGGTGGCGGCCGATGAGCTCGTCCTTGATGCCCAGCCGGCGGCCCACGCGGCGCACCTCGTCCTTGAAGAGGCTGCGCAGCGGCTCGACAAGCTGCAGTTTCATATAGTCGGGCAAGCCGCCCACATTGTGGTGGCTCTTGATGGTCTGGCTGGGTCCTTTGACGCTCGACGACTCGATGACGTCGGGATAGATGGTGCCCTGGCCGAGCCATTTGGCGTCGGTAATCAGTTTGGCCTCGGCGTCGAAGACGTCGATGAAGGTCTTGCCGATGGCCTTGCGCTTCTTCTCGGGGTCGGACACACCGGCCAGCACGCTGTAGAAACGCTCCTTGGCGTCGACGCCCTTCACGTTGAGGCCCATATCCTTATAGCTCTCCAGCACCCCCTCGAACTCGCTCTTGCGCAGCAGGCCGTTGTCGACGAAGATGCAGTGCAGCTGATGGCCTATGGCCTTGTTGAGGAGCACGGCGGCCACGGTGCTGTCCACACCGCCGCTGAGGCCGAGGACCACCTTGTCGCCGCCCACCTTCTCGCGCAGCTCCTTGACGGTGGTCTCGATGAACGAGGCGGGAGTCCACTCCTGGCGGCAGTGGCAGATATCGACCACAAAGTTGTGCAGCAGCGTGTTGCCGTCGACCGAATGGTGCACCTCGGGGTGGAACTGGATGGCGTAGGTCTGCTCGCCTTCAATCTGGTAGCCGGCATACTTCACGTTCTCCGTGCTGCAGATGGTCTTGTAGCCCTCGGGCAACGCCTCGATGGTGTCGCCGTGGCTCATCCACACCTGGCTGCCCATGGGCACGCCCTTCATCAGGGGATTGGAGCTGTCGATGAAATTGAGGTTGGCGCGACCGTACTCGCGAATCTTGCTCTGCTGCACGCGGCCGCCGCCCCATTTGGCCAGATACTGAGCGCCATAGCACACCGCCAGCAGCGGCAGCTTGCCCTTGATGTCCTTCATGTCAGGCACCGGCGCGTCGGCGGCGTTGCAGCTGTAGGGGCTGCCCGAAAAAACAACACCCTTCACATCTGCTGTGAGGGCTGGAATCTTGTTGAAAGGATGAATCTCGCAGTAGACATTCTGCTCGCGGATTTTGCGGGCGATCAGCTGAGTGTATTGAGAGCCAAAGTCTAAGATGATGATGGTATCCATATATTGTTATATTTTTAAAATGCAAAGATACAGAAAAAGCCCGACATAGCAAAACTTTTTTTTCGCACATACCCAAAGTTCACGCAGTGCAAACTCCCTGTCAACCCCCTGCCAACTCCCTACCAACTCCCTACCAACTCCCACCACGGTGGGATTTGACAGGTCGTTCATCGGGACAAAAACTGCAGTTTTAACGCTTGTTAACAAAATACAGACCCATTTGCCGAAAGTTTCGCAGAGACGTTTTTCTGCCGAAAAAACTTTTATTAAATTTAATTTCATAATATATCAATTTTTTTTCGTAATTTTGCACGCTATGAGAAACGCGAAATACATACTCGGAATCATCTCAGCATGCTTGCTATTAGCAAGTTGCAACGGATACAACAAGCTGATCAACAGCAACGATTACGACGCCAAGTACGCCGCGGCGATGAAATACTACAACGACAACAGCTACTCGCGCGCCGCCCAGCTGTTCGAGAACCTGACCCTCTACTACCGCGGCAAGGAGCACGCCGAGAACATCGGCTGGTACTACGCCATGTCGCTCTACAAGGAGAAAGACTACTTCACCGCCGGCTACCAGTTCAAGCGCTTCGCCCGCCAGTTCCCCTACAGCGACCGCCTGGAAGAAGCCAGCTTCCTCTCGGCATACTGCAAGTACATGGACTCGCCCGACTACAACCTGGACCAGACGCAGACCAACGAGGCCATCGAGGAATTTGAGATTTTCGCCGAGCGCTGGCCCCGCAGCACACGCATACCCGAAGTGAACACCTGCCTCGACGAGCTGCGCGCCAAGCTGATACGCAAGAACTACGAGATAGCCTACGGCTACTACTTCATCGAGGAATACCACGCCGCCTACGAGTCGTTCAAGCAGTTCCTGAGCAAGTACCCCGAAGCCTCGATGCGCGAGGACGCCATGTACTACATGCTCGAATCGAGCTACCGCTACGCCATCAACAGCCGCGAGGACAAGATGTACGAGCGCCTGCAGCAGGTGATCAACGACTTCGACAAATTCAACAGCAGCTTCAGCAACTCCAAATACCTCGCCGCAGCGCAAGACATCTACACCCGCACCCGCGCCGCCATGGCAACCATGCAGAAATGAGAACAAACACATATCGATAAACAAATAAATCAAGAATAAATGGAAGAGAAGAAGAAGAAAGTGGTGAACACCACCATCACCAGAAACACAGCCGATTTCAGCAACATGACCGAGAACATCTACGAGACCGTAGCCGTCCTCACCAAGCGCGCCAACCAGATCGCCGCCGAAGAGAAACGCGAACTGCACAACAAAATCGACGACTTCAAGACCAACAACGACGCCATCGACGAGATGTACGAGAACCGCGAGCAAATCGAAATCGTGCGCCGCTACGAGCTCCAGCCCAAACCCACCCTCGAAGCCACCGAAGAATACCTCGAGAACCAAATCTACTACCGCAACCCCGCCAAGGAAAGCCAGGACCAGAAACAGCGCGACGCCATCGACGAGGAAATCAAGAACATGGAAGCCTGAGCACCCCGCTAAAGCGCCAGAGCAACCGAGCAAAAGCAACACAATGAACATCATCGTCGGCATCACAGGAGGCATCGCCGCCTACAAGAGTCCACAGCTGGTGCGCCTGCTGAAAAAGGCAGGCCACGAGGTGCGCTGCGCCGTCACAGGGCACGCGCTGGAGTTCGTCACCCGCGTCTCTCTCGAGACCGTTTCCGGGGCGCCGCTCTACCACGACCTCTTCGAGGGCAACGGCAACGCCACCGAGCACATCTCGCTCAAAGACTGGGGAGACATGCTCATCGTGGCCCCGGCCACAGCCAACATCATCGGCAAAGTGGCATCGGGCATCGCCGACGACGCCCTGAGCACCCTGCTGCTGGCCATGCCGCCGGAGCGTGTGCTCATGGCTCCCGCCATGAACAGCCAGATGTGGAGCCACCCCGCCGTGCAACGCAACCTGGAGACCCTCCACGCATGGGGCATCCGCACCATAGGGCCCGCCGACGGCGAGCTGGCCTGCGGCACCTCCGGAACAGGCCGCATGGTGGAGCCGGAGGAGATTGTGCAGCATGTGGCAGCAATGCTTCAGCACACGCCGTCCCGCCCCCTCGCAGGCCAGCGCTGGCTTGTCACCGCCGGTCCCACCTACGAGCGCATCGACAGTGTGCGCTTCATCGGCAACTACTCCAGTGGCAAGATGGGCTTTGCACTGGCACAAGCCCTGGCCGACGCCGGCGCCGACGTCGAACTGGTGACAGGCCCCACGGCCCTCAGCATCAGCCATCCGCGAATCCATCGCACCGACATCGAATCGGCACGCGAGATGTACGCCGCCGCCACCGCCGCCTACCCCTCCTGCCGGGGCGCCATACTTTCGGCCGCCGTGGCCGACTACCGCCCCTCGGAGTGCGCCGACCACAAACTCAAAAAACAAGGCGACGAGGGTATGACCCTCACCCTGGTGCAGAATCCCGACATCCTGGCCACCCTGGGCAAGATGAAAATCAACGGCCAGAAGCTGGTGGGCTTCGCCCTGGAGACCGACAACGAGCTGCAGAACGCCCAAAGCAAGCTGCAACGCAAGAACCTCGACTACATAGTAATGAACTCGCTGCGCGACGCCGGAGCCGGCTTCGGCACCGACACCAACAAAGTGACCATCCTCGGCGCCGACGGCAGCCGCCACGACGTGGGCCTGCGCAGCAAACAAGAAGTGGCCCGCGAAATAATAAGCAACGTAACCTCATGAAAAAACTGTCGACAATAGCCATCGTACTGGCCTCTTTGGCTATCGCCGGAGAAGCCTTTATTTTTTCCACGCAGAAGGAACGCAACAGCGAAGAGACCCACACCCGCGCCATCCGCGCCGGCTACCATGTCTACGCCCCGCCCATACCGGACACCCTCTACTTCTGCGGCGAACGTGTGCCGCTGAACATCTTCTACGTCCGCGAAAGCCTCGACCGCGAGCTGGTGGCCAACATGTATCTCCAGAGCAGCACCCTTTTCAGCATCAAGCGCGCCACCCGTGTGTTCCCCACCATCGAGCGCATACTGAAAGAAGAGCGTGTGCCGGAGGACATGAAATACCTCTGTGTCATCGAAAGCGGCCTGCAAAACGTCACCTCGCCCGCCGGGGCGGGTGGCTACTGGCAGTTCATGAAATCCACCGGCCAGACCTACGGCCTTGAAATCAGCGACGAGATAGACATGCGCAACGACCTCGAGGCCTCCACGCGCGCCGCCTGCCGCTACCTGAAAGAGCTCAAGCGCCGCTTTGGCGGCTGGACCGAGGCGGCAGCGGCCTACAACTGCGGCGAGAACGGCCTCAGCCGTCGCCTCGCCAACCAGCAACAAAAAAGCTACTACGACCTCCGGCTCAACCAGGAGACGCAGCGCTACGTCTACCGCATCCTCGCTCTCAAGCTCATCATGCAGCACCCCACCGACTACGGCTTCACCGTGCGCCGGTGCGACACCTACCCCGAGTTGCCCTTCTCCACCGTCAAGCTCAGCGGCAAAGACGTGGACCTCGTGCAGTTCGCCATCGACAACGGCACCACCTACAAGATGCTGCGCCTGCTCAACCCCTGGCTTACCACAGACAAACTGAAGAACAAACCCGGCAACACCTACACTGTCCGCATCCCCATCAAAAAGGGCACGGAATACACCACCCTCACCAAAGGCAAACACGACACCACGGTCATCGAGTCACTCTAAGCAATCATGGACGACGAAAAAATCAAAATATTAGGTGCCCGAGAGCACAACCTTCAAAATATCGACCTGGAGATTCCTCGCAACAAGCTTGTGGTTTTCACCGGCATCAGCGGCAGCGGCAAGTCCTCACTGGCCTTCGACACCATCCACGCCGAGGGGCAGCGCCGCTACATGGAGACCTTCTCGGCCTATGCGCGCCATTTCATCGGCAACATGGAACGCCCCGACGTGGACCTCATCGAGGGCCTCAGCCCCGTCATCTCCATCGAGCAGAAAAGCACCAACAACAATCCCCGCTCCACCGTCGGCACCCTCACCGACACCTACGACCTCCTGCGCTTGCTCTACGCCCGCATCGGCAAGGCCTACTCCCTGGCCACCGGCAAGCCCATGGTGAAATACAGCGAGGAGAAAATCCTCGACATTATCCGCACTGAATACGGCAGCCACGACATCATGATCTTGGCCCCGCTGGTCAAAGGCCGCAAGGGCCACTACCGCGAACTCTTCGCCCAGGTGGCCAAGAAAGGCTTCCTCAAGGTGCGCGTCGACGGCGAAGTGCGCGAGCTGACCTACCACATGCAGGTGGACCGCTACAAGGTGCACGACATCGAGCTGGTCATCGACCGCCTCCGCGCCAACGGCAACCAGACCCGCCTGAAGGAGGCCGTGCAAACCGCCTTCCGCCAGGGCAAGAGCGTGCTGATGGTGCTCAACAACGACGACGGCTCCGTGCGCTACTTCAGCCGCATGCTCATGGACCCCGACAGCGGCCTCTCCTACCCCGAGCCCGAACCCAACACCTTCTCCTTCAACTCACCCTACGGCGCCTGCCCCCACTGCGGCGGCCTGGGCCGCGTGGCGCAGATCGACATGCACAAGCTCATCCCCGACCCCACGAAGAGCCTCCGCGACGGCGGCATCGAGGTGCTCGGCAAATACTCGCCCACCAACTACGTCTACCGCAAGCTGGAACTCATGGGGCGCCACTACGACTTCACCCTCGACACCCCCATCGGAGACCTCAGCGACGAGGCCATGAACGCCATCCTCTACGGCAGCAACCACTTCACCGGCATCGAGGACCCCGAGGACCCCGGCTACCTCAGCGAGTTCCCCGGCATCGTCAGCTACATGTCCGACCTGGCCCTCGACGACACCTCGTCGAGCCTGCAGAAGTGGGTGGCCAGCTTCATGAACACCGTACCCTGTCCCGAATGCCACGGCTACCGCCTCAAGCCCGAGAGCCTGGCTTTCCGCATCCTCGACAAGAACATCGGCCAGCTGGCCGACATGGACCTGCTGGAGCTGCAGCAGTGGCTCTCCGACCTCGAACCCCAGCTGGACTCCCGCGACGCCGCCGTGGCCCACGAGGTGCTGGGCGAAATCCTCAAGCGCCTGCACTTCCTCACCGACGTCGGCGTGGGCTACCTCTCCATGAACCGCAGCACCGCCTCGCTCTCCGGCGGCGAAGCCCAGCGCATACGCCTGGCCACGCAGATAGGCTCACAGCTGGTCAACGTGCTCTACATCCTCGACGAACCCTCCATCGGTCTCCACCAGCGCGACAACCAGCGCCTCATCGAGAGCCTCAAGCAGCTCCGCGACCTCGGCAACAGCATCATCGTCGTCGAGCATGACCGCGACATGATGCTCGCCTCCGACTTCCTGGTGGACATCGGCCCCGGCGCCGGCATCCACGGCGGCAAAGTGCTCTACGCAGGAGAAGTGAGGAATGAGGAATTAGGAATGACGAACAACACCTCGCTGACCCTCGACTACCTCGCCCGCCGCCGCGACATCGCCCTCCCCAAGCGCCGCCCCAACAAGGACCGCCAACATATAATATTGAAAGGGGCCACCGGCAACAACCTACGCTCCGTCGACCTCGACCTGCCCCTGGGCCTCTTCGTCTGCGTCACCGGCGTCAGCGGCAGCGGCAAGTCGACCCTCATCAACGACACCCTCCAGCCCATCCTCAGCCAGCACTTCTACCACTCGCTCCGCACCCCCCTGCCCTACCAGTCCATCGAAGGCATCGACAACATCGACAAGGTCATCCAGATCGACCAGTCGCCCATCGGCCGCACACCGCGCTCCAACCCCGCCACCTACGTGGGCATCTTCGACGACATCCGCCGCCTCTTCGCCGAGCTGCCGTCGGCGCGCATCCGCGGCTACAAGCCCGGGCGCTTCAGCTTCAACGTCAGCGGCGGCCGCTGCGAGCACTGCAAGGGCGCCGGCCTGCGCACCATCGAGATGAACTTCCTGCCCGACGTCTACGTCCAGTGCGAGGTCTGCGGCGGCAAGCGCTACAACCGCGAGACCCTCGAGATACGCTACCGCGGCAAGTCCATCTCCGACGTGCTCGACATGACCGTCAGCGAGGCCGTCGACTTCTTCGACGCCTACCCCAAACTGCGTCGCAAACTCCAGGCCCTGAAGGACGTAGGCCTCGGCTACATCACCCTCGGCCAGCAGAGCACCACCCTCAGCGGCGGCGAGGCCCAGCGCGTCAAACTGGCCACCGAACTCTCGCGCACCGACACCGGCAAGACCCTCTACATCCTCGACGAGCCCACCACGGGCCTCCACTTCGAGGACATCCGCGTGCTGCTCGACGTGCTGCAGAAACTCGTCGACAAGGGCAACACCGTCCTCGTCATCGAGCACAACATGGACGTCATCAAAGTCTCCGACTGGATTATCGACCTCGGCCCCGACGGCGGCCGCGCCGGCGGCAACATCACCTTCTGCGGCACCCCCGAACAACTCGCCAAGCAAAAGGACAACTACACCGGCATCTACCTCCGCCAGGAACTCGACGCCATGAAGAAAAAATAGCCGTCACCGACAGACAGTCCTTTCGGGCAATCCCCCTACCATTACCCTACGAACACCCTACCAACTCCCACAGTTCTTATATAAAAGTGGGAGTTGGTAGGGTGTTCGTAGGGGGTTGATAGGGAGTTCGGGCGAAAAAAAAAATTATTTTTCCAGGACCACCACATGAGTCTCTGGAGCAGGAGCGGAGGTGGAGTGGACAACGTAGACGCCGTCGTCGATGCTGAAGTCGGTGTACTGGCGGAGGTAGTCCTCGTAGATGAAGGTGTTCAGCTCGAACCACTCAGTGTCGGCATCGGGGGCCGGTTTGCAGCGCCTGACCGGGATAAAGTTGTTGGTATCGACCACCAGCTCGAAGGGAACGCCCTCCATACGGCTGCGATTGTCAAGGGGTTGCGCCGTGCGGAAGAGGGCGACGACATCGCGGTAGGCGTCCTTGGCGTAGGGCAGGCTGCAGTGGTGTATCCACTCGCGGCGGGCGCCGAGGTCCACCATGTCGTCCACCACCTGTTGCCAGTGGGCGGAGTCGGCAACATCCTCGACAATAAGGTAGTACACACGCCACAGCGAGGTGTCCATGGCCTCGACGGCACGGCGGGTTTCGTCCATTGCCTGGCGGCACCCGTAGCAATACGGGCTGGTGAAGATGAGGGCGCGGAAATGATTGGTATCCCGCGCAATGGCAGTCAGTTCATCCATACCCATCGACCCGTCGGGAATGTAGAGTTTATGCTCAGGTGCTTTTGCCTCACAGCTTGTCAGCATGACCAAAGAGACAGCCATGGTAGCAAACGTAAAGATTGAAGATTTGATTTTTCCCATCTTTTTGTGGTTTAAATGCCTTACTATATATATTAGACGCAAAAAAAGTGTCAAATATTACACCTGTTGAAAACTTTTTTTCAAAAAAATCACTCCGAGAGGCGTTGGCGGATGTCGTCGGGGATGACGGCGGAGGTGCCCGTAGAACGGCGGTAGCCGGCCAGAACGGTGTGGCATTCGGCGCAAATGTCGCCGTTGTTGCTGTCCACAACACGCTGGAGCACAGTGACGCTCTTGGTGCCGAGGCGTTCGGTCTCGGTGGTGACGTGGATGCGGTCGCGGAAGTGGATCTGACGTTTGAAGTCGACGTCGTAGTGGACTATCATGACGGTGAAGTCGCCCTCCTCGGGCGGCAGGCCGCGTTCGGCGAAGAAGGCCTCCTTGCCGAGGTCGAAGTATTCCATGATGACGGCGTTGTTGACGTGGCCCATCTGGTCGACGTCGTTGAATCGTACTTGAATATCAGTTCTTTGCATAGTTCTTTACATTTTTTTAAGTGAAAAGAAGAATTCCAGGCCGGAAAGGCGGTTGTCGGCCGAGCCGACACCACCTCCGCGGTTCTTGGCGTAGATTTCGCCTCCGTGGAAGAGGACAGCGTGCTTGACAATGCTGAGACCCAGGCCGGTGCCTCCGTTCTGGCGCGAGCGGCCGCTGTCGATGCGCACGAAGCGGTCGAAGAGGCGCGAGAGGTACTCGTCGGCCACGCCCTTGCCGGTGTCGTAGAAGTGGAGATAATAGTGCGTGGCCGAGTGGCTGGGTGGCAGGGTGTTGACTTTCGGGGGTTCGTAGGTTTCGAGCACGATGTCCACCCCCTCGCCGGCATAGGAGACGGAGTTCTCCAGCAGGTTGCGGAAGATGCAGTAGAGCAGTTCGCGGTTGCCCTGCATGGGCATGGGCGGCAGGTTGTTATGCAGCGTGATGGCGGCAGCGGCGGCCTTGTCGGCAAGGTCGGCCACGGCTTCGTCGGCCACCGTGCGGGCATCGACGTCGGTGCGCGGGAAGAGGTCGGAACTCTCCTCCAGCTTGTTGATGACGGACACGTCCTGTATGAGGTCCGAGAGGCGGAGGGTCTGGCGGTAGCAGCGGTCGAGGAAGTAGCGGCGGCGCTCGTCGTCGACGGGCTTGTCGGAGAGGAGTATCTCCAGGTAGCCGCGGATGGAGCTGACGGGGGTCTTCAGCTCGTGGGCGATGTTGGAGGTCATCTCCTGTTTCAGCTGGCGGTTGCGCTGCTCGGTGGCCTCGGCCTCGCGGCGCAGGCGGTTGGCCTCGTCGGCCAACTGCTTCAGGCGCACGTTCTTAAGCATCAGGCGTATGTAGAGGAATAGTACTACGAGGATGGCCGCCAGCGCCACCCATACTGCCCAGTCAGACCAATCCATAGCCGAAACCCGTTTTGTTGACAATCCGTGATCCCTCGGCGCCCAGCTTCTTGCGCAGGCGCGCTATGTGGACATCCACGCTGCGTTCGCCCACCAGGGCGTCGCCCGGCCACACGGCGGCAAGAATCTCTTCGCGAGTGAAATAGCGACCCGGATGCTGCCGGAAGAGGTCGAGGATGAGGTGTTCGCGCTTGGTCAGGCAGTCGGGCTCGGCGGGGGCCGACGGGGCGCTGCGGCGGAGCACGGCCTTGACACGCGCCAGCACGGTGTCGAAGGCGAAAGGCTTGGTGATGTAGTCGTCGGCGCCGGCGGCGAAGCCCTGCAGCTGGTCGTCGTGGGCGTCGCGAGCGGTGAGGAAGATGATGGGGGTGTTGTCGCCACGGCTGCGGAGCAGGGCGGCGAGGCCGTAGCCCGACATGCGGTCCATCATCACGTCGAGCAGCAGCAGGTCGGGCTTCTTCAGCGATGCCATGAGCAGCGTGAGCGCCTGACGCTGGCCGCCCGAAAGCAGACCAACTTTGGCGGTCATTCGGTCTTCAAGCCCAAGA
>CALGCG010000070.1 GCA_937884485.1 uncultured Bacteroidales bacterium | reverse complement strand
TAGTTCTTATATACTGTATATAGGAACTATATAAGAACTATATAAGAAGTATATGAGAAGGGCCGAAGAGGGGGCGAAGAAGGGGCGAAGAGGATACCTATCGGGGCAGGAAGTCAGCGGACGTTGGATTCCTCCGGAAGGCCCGAGAGGTCGAGCCGGAAAAGGGAGGCCTGGCGACTGTAGAAGTGGTAGTTAAAGGTTTCGCGCGAAAGGAAGTAATGGATGCCGTCGAGGGTGGCAATGCCTTCCATCTGGTTGCCGGCGATGTTGTCCAGGGGGATGCGGCGGTGACGCCCTTGGCTGAAACACGCTCCGTCGAAGCCATCGACAAGGTAGACAAAGGGTTTCAGCAGGAGGGTGTAGCCTATGAGCGCCAGGGTGCGGAGTTCGGGCAGGTAGCACGCGCCCGTGACGAGACCGTCGGTGTAGAGCGTGAAGCGCCGCTCGGCGGTGTAGGTGCCGGGGAGGTTGGGGACGGCATAGCAGACGGAATTGCGGCCGAGCCACTGCTTGGTGAAGAGGTAGAGGCTGTCGGCAGTGGCCACAAAGGCTTCGCAGTCGAAGTTGCGCGCGCCGACTTTGGTGCGGTCGGGATAGAGGAAACGGATGGTGTCAAAGCGGTATAGGCCCGCTCGCAGGTCGGCCCTGGAGAGCCGCAGGATGCGCAACTCGGAACGGGAGCCCTTGTTGTCGCCGATGTCGCCGAAGTAGATCCACTCCCCGTCCAGAGCCACCTCCTCGAGGTCGTAGACCTTGACACCGAGGTCGACGATGGAGTCGATGGTCCCGACAAGGGTGTCGACGGCGTAGAGGCGCAGTGTGCCGTGGTCGTTGCAGGTCCAGAGGCGGCCGTCGAGGAAGAAGAGCGACGAGGTGCCGGCAATCTCGTCGGGCAGGTAGGCTATGTGCTCGGCGACAGGGTTCTCGTAGTATTCGGCGTCGAGGTCGAAAGTCTGAGCCTTTGTGCCGGAAGGCAGCATGCCGATGGCGACGAGCAGCAGCAGGGGGTGCCGCAGGAGACAAAAAAAATACCGGGCCATCGATGACGATGACCCGGTATGAGTGGATGTATGCATCATTGCACGCCGATTAGTTCTGCTTGGCCGAGGCCATGGCAGCGGCATTGCCGACGACGAGGTCCTGGTATTCGCGGAGACCTGTACCGGCGGGAATGAGATGGCCGACAATGACGTTCTCCTTCATACCCACGAGGGTGTCGCGCTTGGCGTTGATGGCAGCCTCGGTGAGCACCTTCGTCGTCTCCTGGAAGGAGGCAGCGGAGATGAAGGACTTGGTCTGCAGCGAGGCGCGGGTGATACCCTGGAGCACCTGCTTGCAGGTGGCCGGACGGGCGTCGCGCACGGTGACGAGGCGCTTGTCCTGACGGCGCAGGGCGGAGTTCTCGTCGCGCAGCTCGCGGGCGGAGATAATCTGGCCGTTGGAGAGGTTCTCGCTGTCGCCGGCGTCCTCGACGACCTTCATGCCGAAGATGTTGTCGTTGACATCGTTGAAGTCGAGCTTGTTGACCAGGTCGCCCTCGAGGAAGCGGGTGTCGCCCGGGTCTTCGATTTCGACCTTGCGCATCATCTGGCGCACGATGACCTCGAAGTGCTTGTCGTTGATCTTCACGCCCTGCAGACGGTAGACCTCCTGCACTTCGTTGACGATGTACTCCTGAACCTTCATGGGTCCCTTGATGGCGAGGATGTCGCTGGGGGTGATGGCACCATCGGAGAGCGGGGTGCCGGCCTTGACATAGTCGCTGTCCTGAGCCAGGATCTGCTTGGAGGTGGGGATGAGGTAGGAGCGCTGCTCGCCGGTCTTGGAGGTGATGGTGACCTCGCGGTTGCCGCGCTTGAGTTTCTTGGCGATGGAGACGATGCCGTCGACCTCGGCCACAATGGCGGGATCGGAGGGGTTGCGGGCCTCGAAGAGCTCGGTGACGCGGGGCAGACCGCCCGTGATGTCGCCAGCTTTGCCGAAGGAACGCGGAATCTTCACCATGATGTCACCAGCCTTGAGATCCTGACCCTGCTCGACACCGATGTGGGCGCCGACGGGGAGGTCGTAGACCTTGAGGATGTTGCCCTCGGAGTCGACGATGTTGAGGGTGGGGTTCTTGGTGCGCTGGCGGCTCTCGATGACGACCTTGTCCTGCAGACCGGTCTGGGCGTCGCTCTCGACACGGTAGGTGACGTTCTCGATGACGTTCTCGAAGGAGACCTTACCGGCCACATCGGAGATGATGACGGCGTTGTAGGGATCCCATTCGGCCACGACATCGCCTTTCTGCAGCATGTCGCCGGCGGCTTTGTAGAGCTTGGCGCCATAAGGCAGGAGCGAGGAGAAGAGGGTGATTTCGGTCTTGGGGTCGACGATGCGCATCTCGGCGCTGCGGCCCATGACGATATGGTAGGAGTTGCCCTCGTTGTCGGTGTAGGGGATGGAGCGGAGCTCGTCGATGACGAGGCGGCCCTCGTACTTGGCCTGGAGGCTGGAGGCGGTACCGATGTTGCCACCGGCCACACCACCGACGTGGAAGGTACGAAGCGTCAGCTGCGTACCGGGCTCACCGATGGCCTGTGCGGCGATGACGCCGACGGCCTCGCCCTTCTGGACCATCTTGCCGGTGGCCAGGTTGCGGCCGTAGCACTTGGCGCAGACGCCGTGCTTGGACTCGCAGGTGAGGACGGAACGAATCTCGACTTCCTCGATGGGCGATTCCTCAATCTTCTTGCAGATTTCCTCGGTGAGTTCTTCGCCGGCATGGGCGATGAGTTCGCCGGTCTGGGGATGGTAGATGTCGTGGACAGAGGTGCGGCCGAGGATCTTCTCGCCGAGGCTCTGGACGATATCCTCGCCCTTCTTGAGGGCGGTGGTGGGCAAGCCGCGGAGGGTGCCGCAGTCTTCCTCGTTGATGATCACGTCGTGGGCCACGTCGACCAGACGGCGGGTCAGGTAACCGGCGTCAGCCGTCTTCAGAGCGGTATCGGCCAGACCCTTACGGGCACCGTGAGTGGAGATGAAGTACTCGAGCACCGAGAGGCCTTCCTTGAAGTTGGAGATAATGGGGTTCTCGATAATCTCGTTGCCGGAAGCACCAGCTTTCTGCGGCTTGGCCATCAGGCCGCGCATGCCGGAGAGCTGACGGATCTGCTCCTTGCTACCACGAGCACCGGAGTCGTACATCATGAAGATGGGGTTGAAGCCCTGGTTGTCGGCCTTGAGCTGCTTCATGAGGGTCTCGGTGAGCTGGTTGTTGGTATTGGTCCAAATATCGATAACGTGGTTGTAACGCTCGTTGTTGGTGATAAGACCCATGGCATACTGCGCCATGACCTCCTCGACCTCCTCGTTGGCTTTTTCGATGAGCTGCTCCTTTTCGGCGGGGATGATGACATCGCCCAGGTTGAAGGAGAGGCCGCCACGGAATGCCTGGCGATAGCCCATGTTCTTGATGTCGTCGAGGAAGGTGGCGGTGACGGCGTTGCCGCACTCGGTGAAGATGTCGCCGATGATGTCGCGCAGGGACTTCTTGCCCATGACCTGGTTGATGAAGCCGTACTGGCTGGGGACAACCTGGTTGAAGATGACGCGGCCGACGGTGGTGCGGAGGCGGTTGGTCTTAATGTAGTGACCCTTTTCATCGAGGATGGGGTTGCCGTCCTTGTCGCGCTTTATTTCGAACTCGGTGCGGCTGTGGAGGGCAGTCTCGGCGGGGGTGCTGCAGTCGATGTCGGTGAGCACGTTGCCGTTCTTGTCCTTGATGACCTCCATGAAGGTGCGGTCGGTCTTGACGTATGAATATTCGTCGAAGCGGTGGTCCTCATCGAGCTGCACGGAGATGCAGGCGTTGAGGTCGACACGTTTCTCGTTGTAGGCGATGATGACCTCCTCGGCGGAGTAGAAGCGCTGGCCTTCGCCCTTGACAATCTCGTCGGCGGTGGTGCGGCGGGGCTTGGTCATGTAGTAAAGACCGAGCACCATGTCCTGCGAAGGAACGGTGATAGGAGCACCATTGGCGGGGTTGAGGATGTTGTGGGTGGACAGCATGAGAATCTGGGCCTCGAGAATGGCAGCATTACCCATAGGAACATGGACAGCCATCTGGTCACCATCGAAGTCGGCATTGAAACCGGTACACACCAGGGGGTGCAGACGGATGGCCTTACCCTCGACAAGACGGGGCTGGAAAGCCTGGATACCGAGACGGTGCAGCGTAGGAGCACGGTTGAGCAGGATGGGATGTCCTTTCAGAATGTTCTCAAGGATTTCCCACACGACAGGCTCTTTGCGGTCGACAATACGCTTGGCGCTCTTGACCGTCTTCACCAAACCACGTTCGAGAAGTTTGCGAATGACATAGGGCTTGAAGAGCTCGGCGGCCATATCCTTGGGAAGACCGCACTCATGCATCTTCAGTTCGGGGCCGACAACGATGACCGAACGGCCAGAGTAGTCGACACGTTTACCCAGCAGGTTTTGACGGAAACGACCCTGTTTGCCCTTGAGGGCATCGGAGAGCGACTTGAGGGCGCGGTTGGACTCGGACTTGACGCTGGAAACCTTGCGGCTGTTGTCGAAGAGGGAATCCACCGATTCCTGAAGCATACGCTTCTCGTTGCGCATAATGACCTCAGGAGCCTTGATTTCCACAAGGCGTTTCAGGCGGTTATTACGGATAATAACACGACGATAAAGCTCATTGATATCGGAGGTGGCGAAACGACCACCATCCAGCGGGACAAGGGGACGCAGGTCGGGAGGGATGACCGGGATGATATTCATAATCATCCACTCGGGACGATTGTCCATGCCGCGTTCGCGCATAGCACGCTGGGACTCACGGAAGGATTCAATAACGTTCAGACGCTTGAGAGCCTCCTGCTTGCGAGCCACAGCTGTCTCGCGGGAAGCTTTGGCACGGAGTTCATAGGAAAGCTTGTCAAGGTCAAGGTTGCAAAGAAGCTTGTAAAGGGCCTCTGCACCCATGCCGGCGATGAACTTGTCGGGATTGTCGTCCGGAAGTTGTTCGTTTCCTTCGGGCAAAGAGTCCTTGATGTAGTAGTACTCCTCCTCGGTAAGCAGGTCGAGCTTCTGCACAGGCATCTCGTTGAGGACGGCCTTGCCGGGCTGCATGACGATGTATTTTTCGTAATAGATAACCTGATCCAGCTTCTTGGAAGGGATGTTGAGAAGAGTACCTATTTTGTTGGGCAAAGAACGGAAGAACCAAATATGAGCTATGGGGACAACCAGTTCGATGTGACCCATGCGCTCGCGACGAACCTTCTTCTCGGTGACTTCAACGCCGCAACGGTCACAGACAATACCCTTGTAACGGATACGCTTGTATTTGCCGCAGTGGCACTCCCAGTCGCGCGTAGGGCCGAAGATGCGCTCGCAGAACAAGCCATCACGCTCGGGCTTGTAGGTGCGATAATTTATGGTTTCAGGCTTGGTCACCTCGCCATAGGAGCGACGCTTGATGGATTCAGGCGACGCAAGGCTGATAGTGATCGAGTTGAAATCGTTCTTAACCTGAGATTCTTGTTTAAATGCCATATTTCTTTAATTTTGAATTTTGAATGTTGAATTTTGAGTGCTACGCAAACGGATGATTCATAATTCAAAATTCACAATTCATAATTAATCAAACGTTACCTCCAGACCAAGGCCACGAAGTTCATGGACAAGGACATTGAACGATTCGGGAATACCCGGAACCGGCATGTTGTCGCCCTTGACAATAGCCTCGTATGCTTTGGCACGTCCCATGACATCGTCGGACTTGACGGTGAGCACCTCCTGCAGCACATGCGATGCGCCATAGGCTTCAAGTGCCCAAACCTCCATCTCTCCGAAACGCTGGCCTCCGAAATTGGCCTTACCGCCAAGAGGCTGCTGGGTGATGAGTGAATACGGTCCTATCGAACGAGCATGCATCTTGTCGTCAATCATGTGATGCAGCTTCAAATAGTAGATATAACCAACCGTGGCAGGCTGGTCGAAACGTTCGCCTGTTTCACCATCATAGAGATAGGTGCGACCATTCTCGGGAAGGCCCGCTTCACGCATATAGCCATTGATTTGCTCAAGAGTGGCACCATCGAAGATGGGGGTCTTGAAACGCTTGTTGAGCTTTTTGCCTGCCCATCCAAGAACCGTTTCATAAATCTGTCCCAGGTTCATTCGAGAAGGCACGCCCAGAGGATTGAGGACGATGTCGACGGGGGTACCGTCGGCAAGGAACGGCATGTCTTCAGCGCGAACAATCTTCGAGACAATACCCTTGTTACCGTGACGACCTGCCATCTTGTCACCAATACGAAGCTTGCGCTTCATGGCAATATAGACCTTGGCCATCTGGACAATGCCACTGGGAAGATCGTCGCCGACAGTGATGGCGAACTTGCTACGGGTGAAACGACCGGAGATTTCGCGGTACTTGATATTATAGTTGTTGAGCAGCTCCTTGATAAGGGCGTTGGTCTCCTTGTCAGTGGTCCACTTGTTCGGGCTCACCTCGGTGTAATCGATAGTCTTGAGCGTCTTGGCGCTGAATTTGACCTTCTTCGGGATGAGTTCCTCTCGGTGGTTGGTGTAGACACCATTGGAAACCTTGCCGTTAAGGAGAATGAGCAGACGGGAAATAAGTTTGTCTTTCAGCTCCTCGCACTCAAAACGATATTCTTCTTCGGGCTTGGCAAGAAGCTCTTTTTCCTTGGCACGGGCCTTACGGTCACGGATGACACGCGCAAACAGCTTCGTGTCAATGACAACGCCATGCATCGAAGGCGGAACCTTGAGGGAGGCATCTTTCACGTCCCCAGCCTTGTCGCCAAAAATGGCACGGAGCAGTTTCTCCTCGGGTGTGGGATCCGACTCTCCCTTCGGGGTGATCTTACCAATAAGGATATCACCCTCCTTGACCTCGGCACCAATACGAATAATACCATTTTCGTCAAGGTCTTTGGTCGCATCATTACCGACATTGGGGATATCACGGGTAAGTTCTTCATTACCACGCTTGGTTTCGCGCACCTCCAGGGTAAACTCTTCGACATGGACGGAAGTGAAGATATCCTCACGCACCACACGCTCGGAAATCACAACAGCATCCTCGAAGTTATATCCCTTCCAAGGCATGAAAGCAACCATCATATTGCGTCCGAGGGCCAACTCGCCACCCTGAGTGGCATAGCCTTCGCAAAGCACCTGGCCCTTCTTGACCTTGTCGCCCTTCTTGACAATCGGACGAAGGTTGATGGCAGTGGAGTGGTTGGTACGCTGATATTTGGTGAGGCGATACTCCTTCACATCATCTTCGAAGGAAACAAGGCGCTCCTTCTCGGTACGATTGTGACGGATGACAATCTTGGTGGAATCGACAAATTCAACCACACCATCGGCCTCAGCATTGAGCAGCACACGACTATCATGCGCCACAGCCTCCTCAATGCCCGTTCCAACGATAGGAATCTCAGGATTAAGCAGAGGAACAGCCTGACGCATCATGTTCGATCCCATCAGAGCACGATTGGCGTCATCATGCTCCA
>CALGCG010000069.1 GCA_937884485.1 uncultured Bacteroidales bacterium | reverse complement strand
TCAATGATCTGCTGCGCCTCACGGCGAGCCGACTCCAGCGCCTTGTCCCGCTCCCGCTGGAGCTGCTGGCGGTACTCCTCGGTCTGCTGGTGGATCATAGCAGTCTCACGGCGCATCTGCTCCGCTTCCCGGCGGGCAGCTTCCATCTGCTGGCGCTGCTGCTCCAACTGGGTGCCGATGTAACCAGTAATGTCGAACTCACTACCCCAATCAACGACATTCTCAGCATCGAAGGGGCTGCTGCCATCCTCAACGAGCCTTTTCACATCGAAAACAACTACAACTACCAACTCCTGGCCAAGAACGAGGAACTGGCCACCCGCCAGGTCAACATGGCCTGGATGGACTTCCTGCCCACTGTTTCGGCTTACTACCAATACAGTGCCAAAACCTATTTCGGAAAAGACGAAGGTTTTAACATGACGCCCCCCAACATGATCGGTGCCAGCATCAGCATGCCCCTGCTCACCTCCGGCACCCGCTACGCCTCCATCAAGAGCGCCAAGATTGCCCAGCAGGAAACCGCCAACAGCCGCCGCCAGGCCGAGGACGGCCTGCGCGTGCAGTACAACCAGCTGCGCTACGACCTCGCCTCCGCCCTCGAGACCTACGACATCCAGCGCCGCAACCTCGACGTCACACAGCGCGTTTTTGCCAACGTCACGGAGAAATACAACTACGGCCGCGCCTCGAGCCTCGAGGTCACCACGGCTTCCACCGACATCATTTCCGCCCAGAGCAACTACATCCAGGCCGTCATGAGCGTCATCAGCGCCCAGGTGGCCCTCGAAGACCTGCTCAACGCCAACAGCCAGAATTAAAAACACATCAACGAATAAAATAATAAGTACAATGAATAGATACCTCAAAATTGCGACCGTCGTCCTCGCCACCCTCTCCCTCGTGGCCTGCGGCGGCAAGGGTGGCGACAACGCTGCCACCACCACCAAGAAAGAAGCCGAAAAAGTGAAAGTGCAGGTCCTCCAGAGCGAGCGCATCGCCAAGAGCCTCGAACTCTCCTCCACCCTCGAGGGCTACGAGACCATGAACATCGCCCCCTCCGTCACCGGCCACATCGAGCACATCTACGTCGAAGTGGGCAGCCGTGTGCAGAAGGGCTCCATGCTCGTCCGCATGGACCAGACCCAGCTCAACACCACCCGCATCAACCTCGCCTCCACTAAGACCGAGCTCGACCGCGTCACCGCCCTCAAGGCCTCAGGCTCCGTCAGCGAGCAGGTCTACGACCAAACCAAGGCCGGCTACGACCAACTGGTGGAAAGCGAACGTTTCCTCGACCAGAACACCTTCGTCAAGGCCCAGTTCGCCGGCGTCATCAGCGCCAAGAACTACGAGGACGGCGAGATGTATGCCGGCCAGCCCATCCTCACACTGACCCAGATTTCCCGCCTCAAGGCCATCATAAACATCCCCGAAACCTACTTCCCCCTCGTCCGTCAGGGCATGAAGGTCGACATCGCCAGCGACATCTACCCCGACCAGACCTTCCCCGCCACCATCGAGATTGTCTACCCCACCATCGACCCCGCCAGCCACACCTTCCAGGCCAAACTCAACATCCCCAACAGCGCTGAGAAAATCCGTCCCGGCATGTATGTCCGCGCCACCCTGGCCATCGGCGAAATCGACGCCATCGTCGTCCCCTACCAGAGCGTGCTGAAGCTCACTGGCTCCAATGACCGCTATGTCTTCGTGGCCGACGGCAACACCGCCCGCCGCGTGGCCGTCACCATGGGCCAGCGCTTCGACGACCGCATCGAAATCATCCCCGTCGAACCCGGCGCCATCAAAGCCGGCGACCGCCTCGTAGTCACCGGCCAAGCCCGCCTCGTCGACGGCGACAACCTGGAAATTGTGGAGAATGAAAATTGAAAATTGAAAATTGAAATTATCGGGAACCATGACTGGCAACACTTTGCATGACAAGAGCCTCCTTTTCGCTGTTCGAATAGTGAATTTCTACAAGTTTCTTATCGAACAAAAGAAGGAATTTGTCATCAGCAAGCAAATCTTGCGGAGCGGCACCAGCATTGGAGCCAATATCCGCGAGAGCAAGAATGCCGAAAGCAGTTCCGATTATATTCACAAACTTTCAATTGCATTAAAAGAAGCCGATGAAACCCAATACTGGCTTGAAGTTCTTTTCTTGTCGAATCTCATCGAAGAAACAGAATACACTTCAATGAACAACGATGCCAAAGAACTCATAGCACTTTTAACCACCATAATTTCAAAAATCAAGAATAAACAAAATGTATAATTTGAAAAAATGGAAGCAATAATTTCATTTTTCAATTTTCAATTTTCAATTTAAACCAATGGCAATCTATAAAACCGCAATCAACAAGCCCATCACGACCGGCCTTATCTTCGTGGCCGTCATCGTGCTCGGCCTCTTCTCGCTGACGCGGCTGCCCATCGACCAGATGCCCGAGATGGACCCGCCCTACGTCACTGTTATGACCACCTACGCCGGCGCCAACGCCAGCGACATCGAGACCAACATCACCAAGCTGGTCGAAAACTCCCTCAACTCCGTCGACGGCCTGAAGAACATCACCTCCAACAGCCGCGACAATATCTCTGTCGTCACCCTCGAGTTCGAATGGGGCGCCGACATCGACGAGGCGCTCAACGACATACGCTCCTACGTCGACCTCCTCTTCGACAACCTCCCCGACGGCGTCTCCCGTCCCATGATCCTCAAGCTCAACTCCTCGGCCATGCCCATCATGATCTACGGCTTCACCGCCAAGGAGAGCTATTCCGGTCTCGACCGCATCCTCGAGGACAACGTCGTCAACGAGCTCAACCGCATCGACGGCATCGGCAACATCACCGTCTCCGGCGCCCCCGAGCGCTACGTCTACATCGACCTCGACCCCAAACAGCTCGACGCCTACGGCATCTCCCTCGAGCAGGTCGGACAGGCCATCTCGGCCAACAACCTCGACCTCGCCTCCGGCACCGTCAAGATGGGCAAGGAGCAGTACCAGATGCGCGTCAAGGGCGAATACGTCGAAAGCTCCGAGATAGCCGACATCGCCGTCACCACCACCTACACCGGCCGCCAGGTCTTCGTACGCGACCTCGCCACCGTGCGCGACACCATCAAGGACCTCTCCCTCGACGAGAAAATCAACCGCCACGACGGTGCCCGCATCATCATCTCCAAACAGACCGGCGCCAACACCGTGCAGATCGCCCGCGAGGTGAAAGCCGAGATGGAACGCATCCAGAAAACCCTGCCCCCCGACATCGAGACCACCCTCATCCGCGACGGCTCGTCCGACATCGTCAACGCCATCAACGGCCTCACCGAGTCCATCTTCTACGCCCTGCTCTTCGTGGTGCTCGTGGTGCTCGTCTTCCTCGGCAACTGGCGCGCCACCGTCATCATCGCCCTCACCATCCCCATCTCCCTCGTCACCTCCTTCATCTACCTCCTCCTCGCCGACTCCTCGCTCAACATCATCTCCCTGGCCTCCCTCACCGTGGCCATCGGCATGGTGGTCGACGATGCCATCGTGGTCCTGGAGAACATCTCCAAGCACATCGACCGCGGCGAGAACCCCCGCGAGGCCGCCATCTGCGCCACCAACGAGGTCTGGACCTCCGTCATCGCCACCACCCTGGTCCTTGTGGCCGTCTTCGTGCCCCTGACCATGCTGCCCGGCATGATGGGTATCTTCATGAAGGAGATGGGCTGGATCATCACCATCGTGGTCTGCGTCTCCACCACCGCCGCCATCACCCTCATCCCCATGCTCTCCTCCAAGATGCTCAAGGAGCGCCCCTTCTTCTTTAAGAAGGAGGAAGAGGAAGCCTACAA
Organism: uncultured Bacteroidales bacterium; assembly: GCA_937884485.1. GTDB lineage: Bacteria > Bacteroidota > Bacteroidia > Bacteroidales > P3 > Colimorpha. Next base: position 25,742 of record CALGCG010000069.1, on the reverse strand, counting down.
CCGCAAGAAGGAGCACAGCTTCTACAACCGCACCGTCATCCGCGCCTTCAACGCCGTCGAGGCCGCCTACGCCAACCTCCTGCGCTGGTGCCTGCGCCACAAACGCATCACCCTCCTCATCGCCTTCGCCTTCTTCGTCGTCACCCTCCTGCCCATGTTCATGGGCAAGATCGGCATGGACTTCATGAAGGAGCAGGACAACGGACAGATCTCCATCACCGCCGAGCTGCAGCGCGGCACACGCATCGAGGAAACCCTCAAGACCGCCCGCCAGATGGAGGACGACGTCTACCGCATCCTCGGCGACGAGGTCATCGTGGTCTCCACCACCGCCGGCTCCAACGACGACGCCGGTTTCGCAGCCCTCTTCAACTCCACCACCAACAACAAGATCTCCATGACCATCCGCACCACCAAGAAGTACGACCGCGACATCACCATCTTCCAGATGCAGGAACAGCTGCGCCAGTGCTTCGCCGAATACCCCGAGCTGGTCACCTACCAGGTCAACCAGGGCGGCATGGGCGGCGGCAGCCAGAACTCCCTCTCCGTCGAAATCTACGGCTACGACTTCGACCACACCACCAACTTCACCCAGCAGCTCAAAAAGCGCGTCGAACAGAACGTCCCCGGCGCCCGCGACACCAAGATCTCACGCGACGAGGACCGCGCCGAGCTCAAAATCACCTTCGACAAGCAGAAACTGGCCCTCCACGGCCTCAACGGCTCCACCGTGGCCCTCTACGTCCGCAACCGCGTCAACGGCATGTCCGCCGGTTTCCTCAAGGAGGACGGCGAGGAGTATAACATCGTGGTCCGCCTCCGCGAGGAGTACCGCTCCTCCATCTCCGACATCGAGCAACTCTCCATCCCCACCCCCACGGGCAAAATCATCAAGCTCGAGGAGCTGGCCAAGGTCGAGGAGTACTGGTGCCCGCCCACCATCGAGCGCAAGAACCGCCAGCGCTACCTCACACTCACCGTCATGCCCTACAACACCTCGCTGCAGGAACTCGCCATGAGCGTCCAGAAGGAAATCGACCAGATGGACGTGCCCTCCGATGTCCACTACGCCCTCGCCGGCTCCTACAAGGACCAGCAGGATTCCACGCGCGACATGATGATGCTCGGCATGCTCATCCTCATGCTCGTCTACATCGTCATGGCCTCGCAGTTCGAGTCCTTCTCCAAGCCCTTCATCATCATGTTCTCCATCCCCTTCGCCATCAGCGGCGTGGTGCTCATGATGTTCTTCACCGGCAACAACATCGACATGGTAGGCCTCCTCGGACTCATCCTCCTCATCGGTATCGTCGTCAAGAACGGTATCGTGCTGGTGGACTACATCAACCTCCTCCGCGAGCGCGACATACCCCTCAACGAGGCCATCGCCCTCTCCGGACAGAGCCGTCTGCGCCCCGTGCTCATGACCGCCTTCACCACCATCCTCGGCATGATCCCCATGGCCACCTCCACCTCCGAGGGCTCCGAAATTTGGACCACCATGGGCCTCGTCGTCATCGGCGGCCTCACGGTCTCCACCTTCGTCACCCTCATCGTCGTCCCCGTACTCTACGGCGTCTTCAACCGCCGCGGCGACATCGAGAAGAAGGAGCGCGAACGCCGCAAATTCGTATTCATGAACATTAACCTTAATGAAGAATGAAAAATGAAGAATGAAGAATCCTCCGTCGCCCCGAAGTCTGCGGCAACCGGATTCTTCATTCTTAATTCTTAATTTTTAATTTTTATGAAAAGTGTCTTTATAGTCTACAACCAGGCCAACAACGAACGCGCCGAATACATGCTCGACACCCTCGGCATCCGCGGCTTCACCTTCTGGGAGAACATCCAGGGCCGCGGCCACGAGAACGGCGACCCCCACCGCGGCACCCACACCTGGCCCGAACTCAACAACGCCATCCTCACCGTCGTCCCCGACGACCGCGTCGACGAGCTCCTCCAGGCCGTCCGCAAACTCGACAAGCGCAACGAGGAAGTCGGCATCCGCGCCTTCGTCTGGAACATCGAGCAGATGGTCTGACCCCTGTAGCGCAACCATCCATCCTGCCCCCAAGCAACGACCGATTTCGGTCGTTGCCCCACCCAAAACAACAAGGACCGCTCTTCGGCCCTTGTTTCTTGTATCCACCACCCACCCATCAGCCCCCAACCTCGCCCCTTCTCATACAGCATACATACACTTCCCATATAGTATTCATATATCGTATATAAGAAATATACAAGATGTATATGAGAAGTATATAAGAACAGTCGAAGTTGATACTTAGTTGACCCCTATTATTCACAAATACTTTTCCAAATAAAAAAAGGACCGATTTCGGTCCTTTTTCCACTCCGTTCCCCTAGCGTCTGCCCGGGAATAGCCTAGATATGTATCCAGCGTTACCGCTGCGCCGCAGGCTTTGGATGATGTCGCGTTGCATCTCGGGCTTGTAGAAGAAGAAGAGGCGCCGCTGGTCGGCCTTGTCGCCCGGCGTGGTGGCCACGTAGACGGGCTTCATCGTCGTGGGGTCGATGCCGGTGTAGTACATCTCGGTGCTCAGCGTCATGGGGGTCGGCGTGAAGTCCTGTATCTGCTCCAGACGGTAGCCCATGCGTTTCATCTCCAGCGCCAGCTCCGCCATGTCCTGCAGACGGCAGCCGGGGTGGCTGCTGATGAAGTACGGTATCAGCTGGTACCGCAGCCCCGTCTGCTTGCATATCTCGTCGAAGCGCCGCTTTGTCTCCCGGAAGAGGCTGAACGACGGCTTGCGCATCAGCGCCAGCACCGCGTCCGACGTATGCTCCGGCGCCACCTTCAGCCGCCCGCTGGTGTGATGCAACACCACCTCCCTAAAGTATTCCCACCCGGAATTGTCAGTTATGAGTTCAGAGTTATGAGTTATGAGCTTTTTTGACGCGTCAGCCCCACTCTTAACTCTTAACTCATAACTCTTATCTGAAAACAGGTCGCACCTGATTCCACTGCCCACATACAGGTGCTTCACCTTGGGGTGCGCGCTCACCTTGCGCAGCAGCGCTATCATCGCGCTGTGGTCGCTGTCCAGGTTCTTGCACATCGTGGGCATCGAGCAGCTGTAGCGGCTGCACTTGCGGCAGAGCTCTTGGTTCTTCCCTTTCATGCGCCACATGTTGGCCGAGGGCCCGCCGAGGTCCGTCAGCACGCCGTGGAACTCCGGGTCCTGTGTGATGAGGTTTATCTCATCGAGGATAGACTCCTCGCTGCGCGAGGCTATCTGCTTGCCTTGGTGGGCGCTGATGGTGCAGAACGAGCAGCCGCCGAAGCAGCCGCGGTGCGTGTTCACGCTCCACCGTATCATCTCGAAGGCCGGTATCGGCCCGCGTTTCTTGTATTTGGGATGCGGCAGACGCATGTACGGCAGGTCGAAGCTGGCGTCGATCTCCTCCGTCGTCATCGGCGGCTCCGGCGGGTTCACCACCACCAGGCGGTTGCCATGCCGCTGCACCAGCGTCGCGCACTCTATCTTGTTGCTCTCCCGCTCGATGATTTGGTAGTTCTCCGCCTCCGCCCGCTTGCTCCGCTGGCACTCCTCAAACGAGTGCAGTTCTATGATGTCACTCTTAACTCTTAACTCATAATTCTTAACTGCAAAGGCCACCTGCGGCAGCCCCCTCACCGCCTCGCTGAGTTCTCCACTCTCCGTTCTCCACTCTCCACTCTCAATCAGCTTGGCAATCTTCAGCGTCGTCCTCTCCCCCATCCCGTAGTTCAGCAAGTCCGCCGGCGTGTCGATCAGTATGGACGGAAACAGCTTGTCGTCCCAGTAGTCGTAGTGCGCCAGCCGCCGCATGGAGGCCTCGATGCCCGCAATGACCACCGGCACATCGGGGTATATCTGTTTCAGTATTCGCGTGTACACGTATGTCGCCCTGTCGGGCCGGAATCCGAACTGCCCGCCAGGCGTATAGGCGTCGTCGTGCCTTAGCCTACGCGCCGCCGTGTAGTGGTTCACCATACTGTCCATCGCCCCGCTCGTCACCCCGAAGAACAGCCTCGGGGCCCCAAACTTGCGGAAGTCCCTGAGGTCATCCCTCCAGTTCGGCTGCGGGATGATCGCCACGCGGTACCCCGCCGCCTCCAGCGTCCGCCCGATCACCGCCGTCCCAAACGACGGATGATCCACATAAGCGTCCCCCGTCACCAGCACCACATCCACCTGCTCCCACCCCAACCTCTTCACCTCCTCCAATGTTATCGGCAAAAAATGTCCCATATATTTGTCAGTCTTCTTGTTCGTAGTAATAGGAGAAATCGGCACCAGCCACCTCGCAGCATTTTATTTCTGCATTGCTCAAATCGGCATTGCGTAGGTTGGCGCCGGTAAGGTTGCAGAATCCAATATAGGCATCGGAGAGGTTGGCACCTTCAAGGTCGGCATTGCTCAGGTCCAATTCGTCGAGGAATGCCGTGCTGAGGTCGTCGGTGCAGCCTTGCTCCTCATCAAGTCGGGCGATTGCTTCTCCCTGCATGTTCCTGATTACGATAGGTTGTTCCTGCATATTTTCTTCATATTATAATATTATGCATCGTCCTGGGTTAAATCCGTTAGTTCTATGTTCTCCATGAGAGACGTACCCCAGCTGGTTAGAAATGACACGTGTGTCGCCAATCTGTGCGTCGATATTCCTATGCGAGTGTCCGTAAATCCAATAGTCGATGCCTGACTCTGCGATGTAGTTTCCCAATTCCACAGTAAAGGCTCCGTTTATCAGGCTGTCGCGGAACTCAGGAGCGGTGCATAGTCCTGTCGGCACATGATGTGTGAGCGTGATCTTGAACTTTGCAATACTCTCTGAGACGGCCTTCTTCACAAACTGCAGGCAGCGCTCATGCTCAAGGTTGAAGGTGTCGGACGAAAGACGGTGGCCGTTGTATCTGATTCGGTAAAAGTCACTCACGCCCCTCTCTGTCAGATAAGAGTTTTCGGGTTTGATATAAGCCCAAAGGGTAGAGACAATGATATCGACTTCACCCATATTGACAACTCCATTATAGTATGCATGCACGTTTGACCGTATCTGCTTGCAGTAGCCGTCAGGAATGGTGGCAAGGTCATAGCGCCCATAGAAATCGTGATTGCCAAAGCATACAATCACCCGTTGATAGTGTTCTGAGGCCCAATTCCAGAATTCATACCGCGAATAGGTGTCCTCTTTCGAATCGGGGAGGTCGAGATAGGCGGTGTCGCCCGCAACGAGCAATATGTCGCCCGTCACCTCCAACGGTTGCTCCGCAAGATAGGCACGGTTCTCTGGAAATTCCAGGTGCAGGTCGCTAACAAATTGTAATTTCATTTCTCTAGTATCTGTGCCATACGTTCAAACGCACGGAGGTATAATTTATAGTTCCGGCTGTCGGATACGTCAAGCAGATCATTCAACAAGGGGCTCTCCTCATTCTTTGCCAGTTCTCCTCGTAACATTTCTGCATAGAAGTGTCGGTGCTTATCGGACAGTATTTTTTTTAGGTCGACAGCCATCCATTCTGCGCCAGCCACAATGACGTCAAATTGTTCTGTGTTGGTGTCCACTTCAGGAGGCAGCCCGTCGTGTGCCAATGCGTAAGCAACGTAGACATTCTGTAACAGAAAAGCCATGTCGACGGAGTCTTTCTTGGTCTTCATCCGTCGGTCGTTCCAGGTATCCAGTTTGATTAGGAACTGACCGCTGAGTGATGCCAGACGAAAAGCGAAGGCTCCATCTACCGTCACTTTGTCAGCCGCCCGCATCACATCCTCAAAACAGCGCACCGACATCACTGGCGATCCCTCTGGTGGCCAAGCCTCTTGGTCTTCTTCGGCTATTGCGCCAAACGGAACAATGTCCACCTCGAAACGTATGCGTCCATTGCTTCCCAGATAGTAGAAACGTTGTTTCTCCCGGGCTTTCTCGAAGTGGTTCTGCAACAAGATGCTTGTCAGCCGCTCATACTGGTTCCAGTCTTGCAGCATCACCGCCACATCCAAATCCATCGTGCGTCGAGGTGCGTTTGTCACATCCAGCAGTCGCAACGCAATGTCGCGGGCCGCTGCACCCACCACAAACACCTCAGCACCCAATTGTCTATAGCAGCCAGCCAAAACCTGCAGAGTCTCAGCCATCAGGCCGTTTTGAAGATCCTCCTTGTGAATTGTGTATTCCATAGTTTCTTATAGTAGAGGCTTGATGCGTTCAGCCGTTTCGCGACAGCGGTCGTCGTTGGTGGCCAGCAGGTCGGCATACACCACCAGTAATGGCGTACCTGCAGTTCGCCAGAAGCGTTTGTAGACGAATATCTCGCCTTGTCGATTTGGTATCATACGACCTGTGGCAATCAGACCGTCGGCATTGTCAACAGTATAGATGTCCCATCGTTCGGGTAGAATGTGGCCATCCAGCAGGGCGGCTGCCGGCTCTCCACCCCAGCACATCGTTTCGGGCAGTTGGATAGATTGCCACTGGTTCCGCACCGCTGGCGAGAGGAATGTGAAACGGCTGATAAGAAGTTTGGGCTTCAGCGTTTCTGCATAGCCCTGTGTCCAAAGATCGATTAGCGACTGACGTTTGCGGAGCAGTCTTGTTTTGCCGTCATCGACAATATAACCACGATTGGTGAGGCCTGTCAGCGTGCTGTGCACCGCTCCTACGGAAACGCCCGCCGCAGAGGCAATTTCGCGGATGGTTTTACCTACATTTTCCTTGTTTTGAAGCAGGTAAAAGATGGTTTGGGTCTCTGCTTTTTGCATATTTTGTTCATTAATTACCTATTGTTCAAAATTTTTGAACAAGCAAAGATTTTGAACAAACACGCTGCAAAAATACACAAAATAAATAAACTACACAAAAAAAATACAATTATTACTTCAAAATTTCACCTGCATCCGACGCGATTCCCACACGGCCCGCATCTCGTAATCGTTGAAAAAACGTATGGATTTCTTATTGCTCATTGTCGTTAATTATATTCATGCAGTCCAATATTCACTAACTTTTAAATGTCGAGGTTGTTGGTCAGTTCTCGTTTTAATTCTATGCGGTTGGTCTTGGCTCTATTTAATAGTCAATGCTGTTTAGAAATATCCTGACATATAACGACTGGCTCTATGATATATTATCGGTTGCAATAGGATAACCATACCATAATACTGTGTTTTAGAGTACAGTTGATATATTTTTTGTTCTGCGATCTATGATGTTCCGATGAAAATTAATACAATAAAGTTTTTGTATTTTTAATGATTACTAAAATATTGGACCACCTCACCATCATCCATTTCTATGTTTTTTTTCTTTAAATCTCTCAATATTTTTTTTGTTTCTATCGATTTCTTTCCATCGCCATTTATTTTTTCATTCGAGAAAGAGAATGTATAATCAACGTAATCCATTACCACAAATGCATTGTTCTCCGTATGTTTCACATTATCAAGCACATTCAGCAGTCTGTCTTTTGTACCCCTTCTCAATATTTCATTTATGGTGAATATCAACTCCTTGTATTTAAACTTCCCAAAATCGTAATTCACGCCAATGATTAAATCTCTAAAATGTTGGCTAAACCCTTTTATAAAATTTATTTCATATGTGTGTAATGCAGAATCTGCAATGGCTTCTTTTATTAATTCAATAATATATTGTTGGATATCGTAGTTAGACTTTGACAATGCATCCCAAAAAACATCTGGATCTTGTATAAATAAAAAATTATGTTCCATTCCTCGAACATATTGTTTGAGGGAATCCAGGTTGTTTTCTCTTATTTTGTATATCAATTCCATTCTTCTACCTGACATCCTCCGATGTGTAACATTTTTATCAATCTTTAAAATATATTTGTAAAGTTTTGCGTATTGCGTATTATACGGATTATCAAGTTTTGTCCATTTAAAAAGACCATTTTCATCTTCTGGGAAGGCGATTGAGACCCACCTTTCCTTTAATCTATCAACGGCCTCAAAGAAAATGGTTGAATCAATATCTTTGCATTCGATGTTGTTGCTCTTTAACTTCAAATAACGGGCATAAAGAATTGATATTTCAATAGCATTGTATTTGTTTCCCTTCAAAAAATGTTCAACATCAGTCAAAACGTCATTCAATTCAGTGTCTCCTATTAATCGCCAATCCATCATTTTGCTTAGAATTCTGCCATGTGGAGTCTTGTTTAATGAGACGTATCTAGCTCCTTCTCTTATTTGCTCTTCTCTAAATTTATTTTTGTTAAGATTTCCGAATTGAATGTATTCAGCAATGGATCTCGCTGCTATTACATCTTTCAGACAGTTTTCTCCATATCTTGAAATATACTCTATGAATGTTTCTTCTTCGTTTTCTTTTTTATTACTTTCTTTATTGGCAGCAAGGGTAAGGAAACTAGACATTCCATATTGGCATGTAAAATCAGCGAACCAAGATAGTTCATCAGTCGGAGTACCTCTTTTGTATTCTATAGAGTAGATGCAGGTAAACATAAGAAAACCCTTAAGGAAATCTTGGGCGAATTCGTTGTCTTTTGTCTCGTAGTATATTTCTTCAAAAATATCAATAATAAAGATTAATGTTCGTACATTAGCACACTTTCCCTTATGAAATGTTTCGAGAATAATGGGCAAGTTGTCTTCCAAAAAAGTTTTGTAGCTTGGAGAAATTTCCAGCTTTGTATTAATAATATTTTTAAAAACATCCTCTTGTGAAGGGGAATAGTTCAATGTGAACCTGATAGTTTTCTCCTTGAAATCACAAAAATCTTTTTCAAGCTTTGTCTCGTTGCAGATTACGATTACCTTTTTTTTGTCTACAACAGCGTAATTGTTTATAACGCCAAGCAACTCGGTGAGAGGCATTTTGGATCGTTCCAGATCATCAAAAATTAATACAGCATTTTCTGGGATGTCTTTTAAATCATATAGGTTAAGTAAACGTTTGCTGTCAACATTAAATAGATCGGCAATAATTCCCAATGTCGTCCCTGTTATGGTTGCAGCATCCTCCTTTTTCTTCTTTGATTTTTCTTTTTCATTAGCCCTATGTATTACAATTTGACGCTTAATACCATGACTAATTTCGTCCGATGAAGAAACACCAAAAAGACTGTAATAAACAGGTCGATATGTTTCAGAATTATTCGGACAAGTTGTTGCCATAATTACCTTTGACAAATCGGTGTCAACAAAAAAAGTCTTACCGCAACCCCACTCACCGTTTATCATTATAGCATAGTCGGTAGTGGATCTTCTAAGGTAGTCCGTAACAATCTTTATTATTGCATTGCCGTCCATAAACGTAAAAAATAACCTAACCGTTAATTTTTCTTTTTAGTCGATTAAATCGCTCACTTTCTTTACTACACGATACTCGATATCATCTATTATTCTGAAATTGGCAATACCGCACTTTATCTTTTGTTTTTCACTTGGGTGCAGTTTATTCAGATCAATAGTCGGAGTTCCGGTATCCTTTGTTTCTGCGACAAAATAGATACGTTTGTCGTCTTCAAAGACAACGGCCCAGTCTGGGTTGTAACTGCCAATCGGTGTGGGTATCTTGAACCATTCCGGTAACTTAAAGTAGAACTTTATTTGGTCGCTATTTTCGCAGTCTTGTGCGAAGCGGCTTTCGACAGTAGAATCTAAAGGGATATAATTCTCGTATATAGTTTTGCCCGATTGGTTGACCTTGAATGTAAAATCATTTAGGTATATTTCTAAGTCGGAATCCTTGAATAAGCGCATCTCGTATTCAGCTCCACTTATGCGACGATATTCTATACCATCAATCATCAAGTCATAAAGGACACGTCGAATTGTTGAGACAGCATAGTCCATAAATAACTGAGGATTGACAACTATGTCTTGCAGGCGTCCGGACCTATTGAGTATTTCGTATATAGTGGAACGAGTGAGTTCTGTACGATTTTGTATGTAATTCAAGTAGTCAGGAATGACATAATCCGATTTGGCTTTAGATAATTTATCTCCCTTATAGTTTGCGGATACACCTTCGTTAGAAAGGATAACCTCGGTTTTCACGGAGCGCACTGACGGTGCATTGATTACAGGAATCTCTTTAACAGCTTTGGCTGCATTTTGAATTAATACAGCCGTGTCATATTTTACCCGATATGTCGTTTTACCTTTCAGTTTTTCCCAAATCTCAAGAAATGCAGGGTCTGCTTCAAATCCTTTGCGGTAGTGAACAGTCACACGGTCTCGCTTTGGTTTTATGCGACCGGTAAAGTCCACACCACAATCCTCTTGTAATTCAGTCTGAAGTGCTTTGGCGAAATCATTGTATGATTCATTTGCAACAACTGTCAGGCGGTTGATGCTTCTATCTCGGACACGTATTCCCTCCTGATTTACGGCAAGGCGTAATCCACGACCAATCTCCTGTCGTTTCTTTATCTCCGACTTGGTCTCATTGAGTGTGCAAATCTGAAAAACATTGGGATTATCCCAACCTTCGCGAAGGGCTGTATGTGAAAAGATAAACCGTAATGGATTATTCATGTCCAACAGCGTCTCTTTGTCCTTCATAATGAGGTTGTAGGTGTCGTTGTCCGCCTGTGTCTCACCATTGGTGTCTTTAATGTGCCCTTTTTTGTCTTGGGAGAAATATCCGTTATGTATTTGCTCTATCGAATACTTGTTCAAAGACTGAAAAATCGGCTGCTGTATGAGTTCATTGTATATTTCTTCAAACCATTGAGCAAATTTGCCATACAAAACATTGCCCTTCTCATCGTATGAACGATAGTTTGCGACACGGTCAATAAAGAATAGAGAGAGGACTTTTACACCCAGTTTGTTTAGTCGTAGTTCCTTGCGTAAATGCTCTTCTATTGTTCGACGCATTTGAAACCGCATTACCTCATCGTTTTGGTCGTCGTGTTTTTCTCCCACATATAATGTTTCCCCGCCACTGAAAACTACGCAGCCATTGGAAGCATCTATCTCTTCCACGATATATCCGTTTCGGTATATTTCTCGTTCATTTGAGAGGTTATATAGGTCGTCGCCGGTACGAATAGTGACTGTCTTTTGTTTTACCCCGTCTTTTGTGTTTTGGTCTATTGTTAGTTTTGCAGTTACTCTTGTCTTTTGCGGAGTAATGCTTTCCAAAGCAATGAATGCGCCATTGAGCGAGTTCTCTTCTATGACGGAATCCACCTCGATCTGTTTCACCAATCCCAAGTCATACGCTTTTACTGGGTTGAGACTATAAACGAGATTGTAGCGGTTACGATGTGTGGCGGAATAACGTAATGTGCAAAGAGGGTTGAGGTTTTGTATTGCAGCAATGCGCTTTTCCGACTCCATGTTTTGAGGCTCGTCCACAATAACAATCGGATTGACGGATTGGATGAAGCGGATTGGCTCTTGTCCGTTCAATCGGTCGTTGGGTTTATTGATGATATTTTCATCTTTGGCAAAGGCATCTATATTGATAACAAGTATCTCTATGTTGTCGCCAGTAGCGAACCCTCGTAATTTTGATATGTGGCTGCTGTCGTAAACATAGTAATGGACAGGCGTATTGTCATATAGTGTTTGGAAATGTTCGTGTGTGATTTGTAAGTTCTTCAACACGCCTTCACGTATAGCTATGGACGGAACAACAATAACATACTTTTTGAATCCATACTTGCGGTTGAGTTCATAGATGGTGCGAAGATAGACGTATGTCTTTCCTGTGCCGGTTTCCATCTCAACAGAGAAGTGCATGCCTTCCAAAGTTTGGGATTTGGGCAACTCGTTTTGTTCCTGCACATCTTGAAGATTTCTCAATACCTGTTCCTTTGTCAAAACCAGTTTATTGGCGATACCGTCTATCATATTTAGTGCGCCTGTAAGGTTATATGAATAACCAGAATCTTCAACATTCTGCCCTTCAAATAACCCTACAACAGACTGTATGGCTTCCTGTTGGTACGACAGGTTGGATTCAAAAGAGAGTTTCATATTGTATAGTCTAAAACAAAATGACTTATTGTGCCAAAAGCAGCATGGGTCGATTCAAAATAATTATTATGGATAGAATGATTCTGACGAACCATTACTTCGTCACCTCTCCCTCTCTTGATTAGAATGTCATTGATTCCTTTAACCGTATTGTCTGTATCTCCTTCGATTAAATATCCTAGAAGGATACCTTTGGGGTATTTTGATGTAATGTAACTGTCAATGCCTGTTTCTATATATCTATTCTTCAAATTGTGGTTATTTTCTTTCAATCGTTTTGCTTCAATATAAAAGTGGAATTCATTTTTAAAAGAAATGTGTGACATTTTCATATCAATTCTTTTTTCTTTGTCGGCATATCCTTTTGAAAGAGGTTTGTGTGTGTCATGAAGATGATTCTCTGCATTGCAATGAATATTCCAAGTGTGTCTCTTTTTGTTGTTTGAAATATACATGTCAAGCATTTCTGTAAAATCATTCTCTAACCAATCGGTAGTATAAGGCTTATCTGTTATGGAAGAATTGTAGGCGTCAACAACAAGAATAATACACTTATTATAGAAAGATTGCTTAACCGTAGTAATAATGAATCGTTGTAATCCCATACTAATCCTCCATCTTTAAGATATCCATTATTATTTCAGTAGCATCTTCCATTGCCATGGATTGAGTCCAGAAACGTTGTTGATTAGGACGAATTAAATAGATGCTCTCTCCGTCATAATAATTCAATTTCTTTCTAAAATAAACACTTCCTCCTTTTTCATCCCATAGTTTAGTAGATATTCCCCTTAATTCTTCTTGTATATTTGAAGACGATTGCTCGATTCCACATTTTTGATGGTCAAAAGAAATTTTTACCATGTACAAAGGACAATCTCGACTAATATTGAAAATAGTACCATTTGTAGTAATGCCCTCATTGCTAATGAATTCATTTAATGAAGAACATATTGTTGCAAGGTAATTATTACCGTCGGATATTGGCGACTGCGCAATGGAGTTTTCTTGTTTTTGGAATAAATCAATTTGCAGAGAGGCGTCTTTTATTAAGATTGCGTTTTCGGAACCAATTATTTGATATATATATTCATCAATTTTTTTTCTAATAGGAGTTATGTCTTGCCAAGCCTTTTTTGCATTCAATATTTCATTGTAACAATTCAACAAAAATAGTTGCCCCTCAGAATCTATATTGTCAAAAAGGAATGGGATATGGAATAGTTCCTTATGCTTTACATCGGGTCGCTCTATGCCCCAACTTGAAGTTGTCAAGAATGCATAATATCTCACAAAAGATGAGTTTAAGAATAATGTGATAAGTTTAAGAATGTTAGAGTTGTTAGATAATGAAGCAATTCCAACAATCCCCTTGACATATGCACTTGAATAATTTACAAATGAAGCAATTATCTGTGTATCATCGTCTATCTTGCCCAATGCTCGCTCAGCTAATACAATATGCGGTCTATCGTATATGTCAATTCCTCCCAATCTTCTAAACTTGCATGTTTCGACCAATGTAGAAGGTTGATCTGTTGAGTAGATATCAATATTAGAGGGTGTAATTAGGGGGTATGATTTTATTCTATCATTCACAATATTTGCTGGCGAACTTGTTTCGAGTCCAACACCACTAATTAAATTATTATCTTTGAGATATTTGGTTAATTCAACATGCTCTTTTTGGAGTGTTTTAAGAAATACAAGATCCTTGTTCCCCCCCCACATGGCAAGTTTCCATATTTTTGTTTTAGGATTCTTGCATTCTTCTCTTGGTAAATATTTCACATCAGAACTGTCAATGACAACACCATCAATCAAATTTGTTTTGATGTACGTTTTAGGGGCATAATAAATAACTCTCTCTGAAACATCCAAGGGTTTTTCTTTCTGATAGAACGCAATGCATACAGGCCCGGTTGCTGAACCAAACAACTGACCTCCGAAATCTTTTGGGGATTTTCTTAGAATTGAAAAATTGTATATTTTCTCAACATAACATTCATTAAAAAACCATTTGCGGAATTTTTCATATGTCCCAATGGTATTAGTCAATATTTTCGTATTAAAAATTAGGGCGATTTTCCCCTCTGGAGCAAATTTAACTGCTTTGTGCAAAAATGGTAGTACCATTTCTTTTGCAAATCCATATTTATCACAATATTTGCGAATAGATGGCAATAATGTTACCTCCTGTTTCTTGTCTTCAGTCCCGAATGGAGGATTCCCAATCACTAAATCAAATTGTATGGATTCTATTTCCTTGTTCTCTGAAATTGTATCTCTACAAAATAAATTATCTCCTTGTTTTTCAGGTGAAATATTGATTGGGTCATTCACAAGACAAGGAAGTTTTGTGGCCATCCAAAGTGTTTTTGGATCAAGGTTGTCGACAAGAGCCAAATAAAGGCTGAATGCGGCCACTATAATAGCTTGATCGTTATATTCTATGCCAAATATGTTATTTGTTAGTATTTGTTTTAATTCTTCAAAATCAGTGGTTTTTTTACCATTGGCATTTTCGTACCGAACAAGTAATCTTTTGTAACTTTCAACAAGAAAAATACCAGAACCACAAGCTGGATCCAATATCTTTACATTGTAGTTTGTATAGTTCTTTCCGACTGGAAGAACTTCATCAAGAACCAAGGCCACCAATGCAGGTGGTGTGTAATAGGCTCCAGCCTTCTTTTTCTTTTTATTGTCAGTTTCAGCTAAGAATCGTTCATATATTTCACTTAATAATTCTATTTGGATTATCTTGAAGTCGAACAATCTCCAATTGGGGAAAATGCATAATTGCTCATTCCCTTCATATCCGTTAATGAAACATTTCTTTATCAGTTGCAGATACTCTTTTTTTATTTTATTTTTTTCCCCTTCAATTAGAGAAAAAACATTTCCGTTGAATTGTGATTCCAACTTCTCGAATAGCGTATAAGTAGCAGTTGCATCATCTAATATGTCAAAATAAGATTTTGCACCTTTTTTGATACCATTATAAAAGTCAGTATCTGTTGCCCCACGATCCTCCAGATACAACAAAAACAGAGAGCGTAATATTAGTTTATGGATGATAGGTATTTCCGAAAAACCTAATTCTTGTAATCGCTTTGTTGTTTTTGTTAAACTATCAACCAGATATTTGTCAACTCTTTTTTGAAGATTTATTTTTTTTCGGATTTCGATGGCGTCCGGTAGAGTCCAAATGGCCCCTGTATCAATAGCAATTGAAGAAAAAACATCAACGAGTTGTGCCAGGGCTTTTTTATCTTGATATTTTGCGTGCTTTATCTCAAGGGTTTCTAGTTCTCTCTTATAATCGGTGTCTTTGTTCTCAACAAATGGTTTGGCGGTACAATTGTATATACGAATCTCAGTATCTGTATAGACATACAGAAACAATACTTTCTGATAATTCCATATTTTTTTATGAATCTTTGCTATAGCTTTCAGTGTGGCACTGTCAAATTGTGCTACTTTTTTTAAGAAAACAGCAGGATATGATCTTTCTTTATCTGTAGAAAAGTATATTTCGTCGATGCCAAAATCTTTCACCTGTTCGCAGATGAGTTTTTGACTATCGGTTAGGGATGACTCCTGTGAGCAAGAGATACTTCTTTCTAATCCCAATGCAGCTTTGAAATCAAAAGTTGCCATATTATTCTATATTATATTGTTTTAAATTCTATACCTGCGTCGCGGAGTTGTAGGGCGGTGTTGGTTTTCAGTTGGTCGTTGCCGGAGAAGAGGTTGTCGAGGGCAATCACTTTCTGAGGGTGGAGGGTGAGGACGTGGTCTATTGTCTCTTGGTCGACGGACTCAAGTAATAGAACTAATTCGCCGGAGTTGATGTTGTAGATGTTGTCGGAATGTTCTATAGTGCTGTTGAGGCTCTTGCCGTTCTTTAGTAACAATTCGTACACCATGTTGTCGATGGTGGCATTCTTGGCAACGGGGTTGATGAAGTCAATTGACTGCTGCTGCCATTGTTGCTGTTCGGAACCACGAAAGTCGCGCCATTGCTTGAAGTTGCTGTCGGCAAGACGGAAAACTTTAAAACCAAAGTCCGGCATGGCTGTTTCATTTGTGTCGTCAAAAGAGAGTTCGGAGGCTTTTTGTGCTCGTTCGGATTCTATTTCAGCACGTAATTTTGCACCAGCTCGTCGGATGCGTTCTTTGCTTATATCAGCGATGGTGGAGTATCCTGCCTTGCACGCTTCACTTTTGGGGTCACACGGCTCTGGCAATTGGACGCAGATAAATTTGCGGTTACCACCATCCTCTTTATTTTGTTGCATTACAGCGTGAGCAGTCGTGCCGCTTCCCGCAAAGAAGTCCATAACAATGTCATTATTTTGGACGGTTTGTAACAATAAATGTCGTACAACTTTTGTAGGTTTTGGAAAATCAAAATAGAAACCATCAAATAATGAGGCAATTTCTTTTGTGGCAGAGTTTGTATAGACTCCCTCTTCAATCATGGAAGAGAATCCTGGTAGATTGTCTGACAATTCATTTAGGAAAGTTTTTTTTCGAGGTCGACCGTTTGGATTTTCTGGCCAGATGATTCGTTGTTCTTTAATCAACTTCATCATTGTCTCTTTCTCATACCGCCATCCTTTGGCTGGACAGCCATAATTAATCCCGCTTTGAGGGTTTATTAAATCATAATGTAGATTGGGACGAGCATCAGCAGTTGCTAAACCAACCATATTGGCACTAGTCCAAGGTCCTCGAGGGTCATTGTCCGGATTTAAATATTGTTCTGTTTTACGTTCAGTCCCCAAGAACAATCTTTGTGTATTCTGTTTTGCATAACACAAAATGTATTCGTGGTCATTAGAGACTCCGTTAATGTTTCGATTATCCTTATTTTGTCGGCTGTGCCAAATAAACTGACATACAAAATTCTCTTCCCCAAATATCTCATTCATCAACAGTCTTAGGTTGTGCACCTCATTGTCGTCAATGCTGATGAAGATAACACCGTCTTCACGCAAAAGGCTCTTTGCCAGATAGAGGCGTGGCATCATCATGTTGAGCCAGTTGCTATGGTACTGGCCGTTCTCGCGACTGTTCTTGTGGAACATCCCCTCGTGGGTCATATAACCCTCCTCGTCTTTGTCTCCAATGCGCTTTAGATACTCTTCTTTAGTCTCTGAAAACTTGTCGGGATAGATAAACGAGTCGTTGCCCGTATTGTATGGGGGGTCAATGTAAATCATTTTTACCTTGCCGAAGTAACTCTTTTGAAGCACCTTCAGCACCTCCATGTTCTCACCCTCGATGAAAATATTCTGCGTGGTGTCAAAATCAACGGATTCAGCCCTGGATGGTACGAGTGTTGCTGACGACGGACGCTGCATGATGCGGAAGGCCTCGCTTTTGCCCGCCCAATTGAGGACATAACGCTCGTTGGAGAAACTGACATCCTCACCCAATGTCGCCTTGAGTTTTTCGAAATCAATCTTGCCCTCGTCGAAAACTTCAGGCATCAGGGATTTCAGTATCTCTATTCTTTCCTCGTGCGGTGATTTAGAATATCCTTCCATTGTTCAGCATGTAATTATTAGCAATGCAAAAATACGAAATTTCTGCGACATGGCAAAAATAATTTTTTACAGTGTTTTATAATAACACCATGAGATGGTATGGATAAGAATCTGTAGGGCGCAATGGTCGCCGAGAGACCGTCGAAGGACCGCCGAGGGACCACTAACCTTGGGGTTGAAAATCAGTGACTTGCAATTCTGCATGATTCATACGCGCAATGCGCAGGTTTTCAGGGGATATGTAATTGCCACATAGAAGGCATATATAACCCACAAAGAAGGCATATATAACCCACGAAGAAGGGAGAAAGAATGTGGGAATGTGTTTGCTCCACTTTGGTCGCAGGCCATGTCTCCTGCGGAGCCAGGCAGAATGCGGGAATTTGTTGGTCAAATGCCATCCATAAAAGAGAGGGGCCTGCAGCAATCGCTGCAGGCCCCTCCGTTTGTTTGTAGAGTTGACGGTTACTGTATCTCTATGCCGCCGGCGATGATGGCATCGAGGCTGTAGAAAGCGGTCTCCTTTCTTTTTTTATTGCCTGTACCACCTATTTAAGTGGTGGTTGTACCACCATTGAAGCAAATATCGCTGTTTCTTCGTTGATTACTTCGTGATATTCAGTAGATTTATCGACTGCAAAGATACGCAATCTTTCTGAAACGGCAAAATCTATTTTTGGGAGTTCAACGGAGAAGAGTGGGTGGGATGGCGGTGGGACACTATTGTTACCACGGAGGGACGTAGTATTTGAGTAAAGTTTGAGTAAAAGGGGAGTAAAAGGTAAAGAGCGTAAAGGGGGCAAAAGATAAAGAGCATAATGGGAGTAAAAGGTAAAGAGTATAATGGGAGCAATGGGTAAATGCAAAAAAATACGGGCGCACCGTTGGTGCGCCCGACTAACTCATAACTCTTAATTCTTAACTCTTAACTGCTTAGTCCTGTATGGCTTTGATGCCGGGGAGGACTTTGCCTTCGAGGTATTCGAGCATAGCGCCACCGCCGGTGGAGACGTAGCTCATCTGGTCGGCGAGGTGCATCTGCTTGACGGCAGCAACGCTGTCGCCACCGCCAACAGCGGCAAAGCAACCCTGCTTGCAGGCGTCGGCAACGCTCTGGGCGATGTGGTTGGTGCCCTTGGCGAAGGTCTCAAGCTCGAAGACGCCGGCAGGACCGTTCCAGAGGATGGTCTTGCTCTGCATGATGATGTCGCGGATGGCCTTGCAGCTCTCGGGGCCGCAGTCCATACTCTCCCAGCCGTCGGGAACCTCGCCACTGGGGACGATCTGCGTGTTGGCGTCGTTGCCGAACTTGTCGCCGATGACGCTGTCGACGGGCAGGTAGTATTTCACGCCCTTCTCGTCCATGCGGTGCATCAGCTCCTTGGCCAGGTCGAGCTTGTCATCCTCGCAGATGGAGTTGCCAATCTTGCCACCGAGGGCCTTGGTGAAGGTGTAGCGCATGCCACCGATGATGATCATGTTGTCGACCTTGTCGAGGAGGTTCTCGAGGATGCCAATCTTGCTGCTGACCTTCGAGCCACCGATGATGGCGGTGAAGGGACGCGGAGGATTCTGCATCAGTTTCTCGAGGTTGCGCACCTCGTTCTCCATCAGGAAGCCGAAGTACTTGTCGTTGGGGAAGAACTTGGCGATAACGGCCGTGGAGGAGTGCTCGCGGTGGGCGGCACCGAAGGCGTCATTGATGTAGCAGTCGCCGAGGGCGGCCAGCTGGCGGGCCAGCTCCTCGTCGCCCTTGGTCTCGCCGGGGTAGAAGCGGATGTTCTCGAGCAGCATCACCTCGCCACCCTTCAGTTCTTTGGCCATCTGCTCGGGCTTGCCACTGCCGAGGAGTTCCTGCGTGAACTTCACGGGACGGCCCACGAGGGTCTCCAGGTACTTGGCCACCGGCTCGAGGGTCAGTTCAGGCTCGAAGCCACCCTTCTTGGGGCGGCCGAAGTGGGCCATGATGATGACGGCGGCACCGTCGCGCAGCAGCTTCTCGATGGTGGGCATCGACTCGCGCATGCGGGTGTCGTCGGTGATCTCTTTCTTATCGTTCATCGGGACGTTGAAGTCCACGCGCAGCAAGACCTTCTTGCCGGCAAAGTTGATATCTTTGATACTTTTCATAGAATTATTGGGGTTTAATGGGTTATACTTTCATTCAGTTGGCTTCGGCGGGGGCAGTCTCCTCATGGTGCGGCTCCTCGACGGCCATGCCGATGTAGAGGGCCGACAGCATGGTGAACACAAAGGCCTGCAGGTACGCCACCAGGCACTCCAGCAGGCTGATGAACACGCAGAAGAACACGCTCACCACACTCACCGCGCCACCCACCATGGTGCCGAACAGTTGGCTCATGATGTAGATGATGACGATGAAGCCCAGGATGACGATGTGACCGGCCGTCATGTTGGCGAAGAGTCGGATCATCAGCACGATGGGCTTGGTGAACACACCCACCAGCTCCACCAACGGCATCAACGGGAACACCTTCAGCCAGGCGGGGACGCCGGGGGTGTTGAAGATGTCAGTCCAGTAGTGCTTGTTGCCGCTGATATTGGTGATGAGGAAGGTGATGACAGCCAGCGTGGCGGTAACGGCCAGGCTACCGCTGATGTTGGCACCGGCGGGGAAGATGGGGATGAGTCCCAGCACATTGCAGAAGAAGATGAAGAAGAAGAGCGTCAGCAGATAAGGCAGGTACTTGCGGTAGTGCTTCTCCCCTATCATGGGGCGCACAATGTCGTCGCGCACAAAGACCACCAGGTACTCCACCAGGCTCTGCAGCCCCTTGGGGGCCTGGTTGGGGCGCTTCTTGTAGCCGTTCTTTGCCACCATGATGATGACAATCAGCAGCACCACGGCAATCATGATGGCCGCCGAGGTCTTGGTGATGGAGAAATCCAGCGGCTTGACCACATTGCCTTCGGCATCCAGCAAGGGGTTGCCTGCGGCATCGACACACACCACCTCCTCACGTTCGAGTCCTCCGCCCACGAGGGCATAACCCTTATACGCTTCGTGGCCGTGATGGAACTTGCTGGACATGAACACATCCAGATGGCCGTCGTTCCATAGGATGACCGGCAGCGGGATGGCAACGGCATGCTCGGTGCCGTCCTTCGACTTGTAGTCGAACAGGTGCCACGAGTGGGCGTCGGTGACGTGGCCGATAATCATCGAGCCGGCATCCAGCGTCTCGCCCTCCTCCGCCTTTGCGCCGAGGGGCAGCGCCACAAAGAGCGCCGCAATGGCTAATGTCAATATCTTCTTCATTTCTTTTCCTTATTGTTTACTACTGCTGTGTTGTTGAAAATATCTATCTGTAGGGTGTCGAAGAGGCCCAGCTGTTTCTCGTCCCTGTCGCAGTTCGGCATCTGTCCCAGCTCGCGCAGAGCCTGCTTCATCAGTCGTTGCAGGGCCTGCGGACGGCTGATGCCACTGCGGTCGGCATAGAGTCCCAAGCGTACAGCCTCACGCTCGCTGAGCGTGAGGGTGTACTTCTTGGTGTGGGTCTTCTTCTCTTTGGTCATATCGTTTATTCATACATCATCGCACGGAACGGAGCCAATGCGGCCTCCGCCTCCTGCAGCGCTGCCGAGTCGGCCAGGGTGTCCTTGGCAATATCGCGCAGCAAAATCAGGATGCGCAGGTTGTACTGCAGCTCGCTTCTAGCGCCCTGGGCTTTCTCGCCCTGGAAACGGCCCAAATAAGCAACTAACTGGCTGTAGTAGTCGAAGGCTTTCTGCCACTGCTGCTTGGCGCGCTCCTGGCCGTACAGTTCCTTGTACATGGCCACAACGTCAATCGGGGCATTGCCCAGCGGCACATAGATCGTGTAGAGGTCGGCATTGAAGTTGGCATCGGGGAAGTTCTTGTCGTACATCTCCAGCAGGGCTTTGGCCTTGTCGGCATTGCCCTTCTGCATCTCGTCGTGCGCCAGCAACAGGATGTTCTGGTGCAGGATGGGCGCAAACTGCTGACGGCTCACCGGGTCGACATAGATGTCGCGGTCCAGGTTGCCCCACTTCAGCGGCTCGCCATCCACACCATTGATGAAGTAGTCGGCACTGCCGTCGGTGTAGCGCTGCTGCTTCGGATAGGGGATGAACTTGTAGTTCAAGCCCTCCTGGATGGAGTAGCTGTAGGCCAACGGGTAGACATCGGGGATGTTGCTCGAGCCGGGATTGTTGATGCAGATGTCGCGCATGAACTTGTTGGTGCCGAGGATGTCCAGCAGCATCAATTCATGACGGTAGAGCCACGGATTCTTGATTTCCCAACGGATGACGGGGTCCACCTGGTCGGCAATCTCGGCGGGGATGACGCCGGCCTGCACCAGGGCGGGAACATCGAGGGTAATCTTGAAGCGCTTGGTGGGGATGGCCATGAAACTCTCGCCGGTACGCGGATCCTTCACAGTGAAACGCTCGGGATAGTCCCTCAGCAGCCCCAGCACCTCCGTAACCTCAAGGTAGTCTGAGCTCTGGTCAATGACGGCATACTGGTCCTTGCCCAGGCCGTAGTACTCCTTGGGCAGCGTGAAGGGCAGTGCATCGCTCTCGTAGAGCTTGTTGTAGAGCTGCTCCACATACCAGTACATACCGCTCAGCGTGTAGTTCAGTATGCGTACATCGGTGCGCACTCCCTCCACCTCCTGGGCGTACCACAGGGGGAAGGTGTCGTTGTCGCCGAAGGTAATCAGCACACCGTTCTTCTTGATGCTGCCGAGGTAGTTCTTGGCGAAGTCGCGCGCGGCGGTCTTCTCGCTGCGGTCGTGGTCGTCCCAGTTCTGGCAGGCCATCAGCATCGGCACTCCGGCAAAGCAGAGCACAAACACCACAGGCATGACGAACTTGTACACCTTCTCCTTGTTCTTCTTGAACAGGGCGCTCACCCATTCGGCCAGGGCCATGACGCCCAAGCCAATCCAGATGGCGAAGAAGCTGAACGAACCCACAAAGGCATAGTCACGCTCGCGCGGCTGGCGCGGAGGCATGTTCAAGTAGATGGCAATGGCCAAACCCGTCATGAAGAACATGATGAACACGATAAACGCATCCTTTGGATGGCGGCGGATATGGAATATCAAACCAATGATACCCAGCAACAACGGCAACAGGTAGTACACGTTGCGACTCTTGTCGTTCTGCATGCTGGCGGGCAGGTTGTCCTGCGGACCCAGACGGCTCTCGTCCAGGAACTTGATACCACTGATCCAGTTGCCATGCAGGTAGTCGCGCGTACCGTCATCGTTGAAGTAGTGGCCCTGCTCGTCGTTCTGGCGACCGGCGAAGTTCCACATGAAGTAGCGCCAGTACATCCAGCCCAGCTGGTAGCGGTTGAAGAACTTCAGGTTCTGCCCGAAGGTGGGCTTCATGCCGCTCGGTGCGGGGCCGGCCCAGTACTCGTAGAACTTCGGGTGCTGACGGCCGGGGCTGCCGTCGCTGCTCCACATGCGGGGGAAGAAACCGGTGTGCTCCTCGCGGTAGACGAGTTTCACGGCACTGGCGGCGGCGATGTAGCAGTCGCGTCCCTCGGCATCCTTGCCGCGGACGTATTTGGTGTAGCCCTTCTCGCTGTCGATGGGACGTCCGGCGGTGTAGTACTGTCCGGTGAGCAACGGAGTGTCGCCGTACTGCTCACGACCCAAATAGGCACGCATCGACACGGCGTCCTTCGGGGCGTTCTCGTTGAGCGGCGTATTGGTGTTGGCGCGGATAACGAGCACGAAGAAGGTCGAATAGCCGATAACCAGCATGGCGAAACTCAGCACGGCGGCGTTCAGCACCGGATGGCCCTTCTTCTGCGTGTACCACAGCCCCCATACCACGGCGGCAATCAGCAGCGTGAAGAAGAAGATGGTGCCGCTGTTGAACGGCAGGTGGAACGTGTTGACAAACAGCACGTCGACGGCCGAATCCACATTCACGATGCCGGGGATGATGCCCCAGAGGATGATTGCCAAGGTAACCAACGAGAGCAAACCCGTGACAATGAAACCCTTCCACGTGGTCTTGGGCCACTTCTTGAAGTAGACAACGTAGAAGATGGCGGGCACCGTCAGCAGGTTCAGCAGGTGGACGCCGATGGCCACACCCACCAGCAGGCTGATCAGGATGAGCCAACGCAGCGAGTGCGGGTCGTCGCTCTGCTCTTCCCATTTCAGGATGGCCCAGAACACCAACGCGGTGAAGAACGAACTCATGGCGTACACCTCGCCCTCGACGGCCGAGAACCAGAAGGTGTCGCTGAAGCAATAGGCCAAACTGCCCACCACGCCGGCGGCAAACACCGCCCAGGTGCGCGGGTCTTTCAGCGAGGGGTTCTTCGGGTCGGGCAGCAAGTGCTTGCCCAGCAGGGTGATGCCCCAGAAGAGGAAGAGTATGGTGAATCCACTGCACACGGCCGACAGGATGTTGACGGCATGGGCGGCGTTTTCGGGGCTCGAGAACATCGAGAACAAACGTCCCAGCAACTGGAACGTGGGGGCTCCGGGAGGATGGCCCACTTGCAGTTTAAACGCGGTGGCGATATACTCACCGCAGTCCCACCACGACGCCGTAGCCTCCGCCGTCATGATGTACACTGTGCATGCTATCGCGCAGATAATCCACCCGATAACATTGTTTGCGAAGTGATACTGTTTCATTATTTTGTTAGTTAGTTTGTTTTTTTCTATTTTTTATCTCCCGCTTCGCGAGGCGACCGATTTCCAGGATTTCCAAGATCTCCGCCGCAGGCGGGGAGCACCATTAGTCGCGCAGGATAGGCATGGTCATGCAGCGGGCGCCGCCGCCGGCGCGGGGCAGTTCGCTGCCGGGGAAGGCCGCCACGAACTTCTCGTAGGAGTGCATGTCAACCTTGCCGCTGACGATGTCCTCGGCGTTGAGCACGGCGAAGCCGGCCTTGTCGAGGGCGTCGATGGTGTGCGTGTTGCGACGGTAACCCATAATCTTGCCGTCGCCCAGCGAGAAGAAGTTGGCGCCGCTGTGCCACTGCTCGCGCAGCTGGTTCCACGGGTCGCTGCCACCGCCGATGACAGGCTCGATGTCCCAACCCAGGCTCTGCAGGCCTTTGACGATGTTGGGCACCTTGGTGTAGCTGATGTTGCCTTTGTCGATGGTTATCAGCGTGGTGTCCTTGCCGGCAAAGAGGCCCGTCTTCTTCAGCATCGGCTCGAAGGCCATGCACTGGTGCTTGCCCAGGAAGGTGAAGACCATGTCCAGATGGATGAAGCTCTCGGGACTCTTGGGCAGCTCCTGCACCAGTATGTGGAATGGAGCGCCGGCCTCCTGCCGGCCTCCCGTCGTCGTGCCGTTCTGCTGACCCAGCACCTGGGCCAGATACTTGATACCCTTGGTGTTGGTGCGTATGCCCTGGCCGATGCACAGCAGGTTGGGCGCGGCAATCTGCACGTCGCCGCCCTCGGTCCTCGCGTCGCGGTCCCAGGCCATGGCGTTGAGGGTGTCCACCTTGAAGAAGTGCTTGAAGATGGCCTCGTAGATGAGAGTCTCACGCTCGCGCACCTCGAAGCTCATCGAGTTGATGAGCACGCGGTCGTAGACCGTGCTCGAAGCGTCGCGGGTGAAGAAGAGGTTGTAGAGGGGCTTGAGCAGGTAGCGCTCGTCGTCGCTGCCGTCCCACTCGGGGTCCTCGTAGCCTTCGATGAGTATCTGCGCCAGCGTGTGGCTGTCCATGTGCATGAGCACGTCGCTGAGGCCGTCGTCGCAGTTGTCCATGTCGCAGCTCTCTTCCACCAGGTGACGGCGCACCTCGCTGTCGTCGAGGAGGTTTTCGAGGATGTCTTCCACATAGTAGCACTGGGTCCATTTCTCCAACACGCCACAGAAGTTGGCATATTCAACGTCCACAATGGGTTTGTTCAGGATGTCGCTGTAGAGGGCGTGGGCAGCATTGAGGGGGGTCATGCGTTCAATCTCGACACCGGGGCGATGGAGCAGCACGGCGCGCAGCGTCCCCGTCTCCGACGATACATTGACCTTGCAAGGAGTGATATTTTCTTTCTTCATTTTAACTTTATTCATTAATATACAAGCACTTCATCGAAAAACGACAGAAAGGCTTGAAATGCAAATATACAAAAAAGATTCATATCCCACAAAAAAAACTTTGAACCCCTCCGCACCGCCCCCCCCCCCCCTCCCCCCCCCCCCCCCCCCCCCCCCCCCCCCC
>CALGCG010000068.1 GCA_937884485.1 uncultured Bacteroidales bacterium | reverse complement strand
TTCAGAAGAATTGAAATACTGGTGCTCAGAGGACTGGCCAGGCACTCATTCGGGCGAAGCGGCAGAGCCGTGAGCCTCATGACGGCCGGAAGCCCTCTGAGGGAGTACGCTCTCTTTACAAAGGCGTGCATGGAAGGCGGCAGCATCGACGTCAACGGCTGCGGCGACCTCCTCACCACCACCTCGTGCCTCCTCAACCCCAACCGCAATCCCGACCTCAACCAGGACCAGATAGAACAATATCTGCGCGACTATTACGGTGTGGACAACATCATCTGGCTTGGCGACGGAATCGTCGGCGACGACACCGACGGCCATGTCGACGACCTCACGCGCTTCGTGGCCCCCGACACCATCCTCACCGTCGTCGAGCACGACGCCTGGGACGAGAACTACGAGCCCCTGCAGCGCAACCTCCAGATGCTCAGCCGCAGCCGTCTGGCCAACGGCAAGCAGCCCACCATCGTCGAGATGCCCATGCCCGACCTCGTCTTCTACGACAACCAGCGCCTCCCGGCCTCCTATGCCAACTTCTACATCGCCAACTCCAAGGTCATCTTCCCAACCTACCGCTGCCTGGCCGACAACGAGGCCGCCTATATCCTCGAGGCCCTTTTCCCCGACCGCGAAATCATCGGCATCGACTCCACCGACATCATCTGGGGCCTCGGCTCCTTCCATTGCCTCTCACAGCAAATGCCGGCAATCAGTTAAGAGTTAAGAGTTAAGAGTTAAAAATTTAGAATGAGAAAGATTTTTCTTGTCACAATAGTTTCAATTTTCAGTTTTCAATTTTCAACCCTCCACGCCCAGCCGGCCTTCCTGCCCGACACCGTCAGCTCTGGCCAGACACGGGTGGACGAGGTGATGCGCCTCATCGATGGCAACTACACGGAGACCCCCGACATGGACCGTCTCTCCACCGAAGCCATCAACGCCATGCTCAAAAACCTCGACCCCCACAGCGTCTACATCCCCGCCAAGGACGTCGAGCGCGCCAACGAGGGCCTCAACGGCAACTTTGAGGGTGTCGGCATCTCGTTCCAGATTGTCGCCGACACCATTGTGGTGGGCTCCGTCATCGACGGCGGCCCCTCCGAGAAGGTGGGCCTCATGGTGGGCGACAAAATCGTCGGCATCGACCGTAAACCCGCCACCGGCGACAGCATCAACAACCAGTTCGTCTTCAAGCACCTGCGCGGCAAGAAAGGCACCGTCGTGAGCCTCGACATCTTGCGCCAGGGAACCATCTACAACTTCGAAATCACGCGCGACAAGGTGCCCATCTACTCCGTCGACACATGGTTCATGGCCGACAGCACCATCGGCTACATACGCCTCACGCGCTTTGCACGCACCTCCATCAACGAGTTCCGCAAGGCCCTGCGCGACCTCGACAAGCAAGGCATGACCTCGCTCATCCTCGACCTCCGCGGCAACACCGGCGGCTTCCTCGACATCGCCTGCGGCCTGGCCAACGAGTTCCTGGAGCGCAACCAACTCATTGTCTATCAAGAAGGACGCCGCACACCGCGCCAAAACTACAACGCCAACGGCCACGGCCGCTTCCGCAAAGGCGACCTCGTCATACTCATCGACGAAGGCTCCGCCTCGGCATCGGAGATTGTCTCCGGCGCCGTGCAGGATTGGGACCGCGGCACCCTCATAGGTCGCCGTTCCTACGGCAAAGGCCTCGTCCAGCGCATGTTCCCCCTCAGCGACGGCGGCCAGGTGCGCCTCACCACAGCGCGCTATTTCACCCCCGTCGGGCGCTGCATACAGCGTCCCTACGATGAAGGGTCCGACGCCTACCGCGACGACATCGCCGAGCGCTACAAGCACGGCGAACTCGTCAACGCCGACTCCATCCATTTCCCCGACTCGCTGAAGTACCGCACCGCCCACGGACGCACCGTCTACGGCGGCGGCGGCATCATGCCCGACATCTTTGTCCCCATGGACACCATGCGCCTCTCCGACTACTATATCTCCCTGCGCGGCAAGGGGTTGCTCAACACCTTCCCCCTGCAGTGGGCCGACGCCCATCGCCGCGACCCCAGGGTGAAGACCTTCGAGCTGTTCCTCGCAAACTACGACTCCTTCGGCCTCGACGCGCAGCTCGCTGCCGCAGCCATCGAAAAGGGCGTTGTGCGCGACACCGCCAAGGAGGCTGCCGAGCCCCTGCGCACGGCGCACAGCGACCAGTACATGTCGCTGATGCTCAAAGCACAAGTGGCCAAGGACCTCTTCGGCATCGAATACTACTACAAGGTGATGAAGGAGGTCGACGAGCCCTATCTGCGCGCCATGGAATACCTTCACCAAAAGAAAAAATGAAAAGCCCCAAGAAGTGGGCAAAAAAATCTTTCAGCCGCAGGCATGTGCCTGCGGCTTTTTTTTTACCCCTCATTCCAACAGATGGGGCGACGGTCCGTCGTCGCGGATGGGAATCACCTCGCCGGTCTCCATGTCAACTGCCCCGGCCGTTGCGGAATCGGCGGAGATTACAGACACCCCGGGCACTTCGGAATCCACGACCTCCTGGCCATCATCCACTCCCACACCGACATACGCCGTCTCCGAGCAGCGCCCCTGGGCGT
>CALGCG010000067.1 GCA_937884485.1 uncultured Bacteroidales bacterium | reverse complement strand
ACGAGCTTCTTGCCGGCGGGACGCCGGCGCTCCATATCTATGCCTTCGCTATGGATGCTCAGGGGCGCTGCTCCGAGACGGCGTATGTCGGTGTGGGCTCCTCGTTAGTGGATGACCAGGAGGGTGCCCACCTCGACTTGGTCGTCGCTGGGCCGGTCGACGGCACGGTAGATGAGTTTCCAGACGTAGTTGCCTTGCAGACAGGTGCGTCCATTCTGGTCGACGCCGTTCCACCCCCTGGTGTAGTCGGGGGTGTAGTAGATGAGTAGGCCTTCACGATTGTAGATGTAGAGTTCGCCGCTGAGGACTCCCTGGGTGACGATTTCGAAGCGGTTGTTGTCGTCGCGGAGGGGGGTGATGGCGTTGGGGGCGTAGAGCGACACGCGGTTGACGGGTAGCACCTGCAGGGCGGTGTCGTAGCACATTCCGTTGTAGACTTCGAGGGCTATGACGACGCTGTCGGCGTCATGGTCGGCCTGGCCGCTGAAGGCGGGGCCTGTCTCGCTCTGTGCGTTGCCGTCGAGGTACCAGGTGCGGCGGTCCCACTGCTGATGGCTGATGTCGTAGGCTTCGAAGTCCATCTTGTTGTATCCCAGAGCTTGCGGGTTGACTTTCATTATGGCCTCGGGCACTATGACGGGGTTGAGGGTGACCGATGCCGTGGCGGGGCAGAGGGGTCGCTCCTGATAATCGGCATAGAGTATGTATTCTGTGGCGGAGCGGGGCATGACGTCGACGGTGGCGAGGTGCTCCTGTCCGTCGAGCAGGTCGTCGGCGGGCACAGAGCTCCATTGGATGTAGGGCATCTGCTGGGCGTCGGCTCCGGGCTGGAGGGGTGCCAGGGCGCTGGCGGCGAGGGTGTAGTGCAGGTTGTGGCATAGGATGGTGGGGGAGAAGGTGATGGTGGGCAGAGCCATCTTGGTGACAATCATGCCCACGACGGAGTCGCAGCCGTGGATGGTGCGGAGGGTGTCGGTGAGGGGGAACTCCTCGGTGAGGTTGTCGCGGTCGCTGTGCACGGTGAACTGGTGCCAGGTGTAGGTCTCGTTGTGGCATATGGTGTCGCGCAGGGCTGTGGAGGTGGAGTAATGGACGGTGAGGTCGAGGGTGACGACGGAGTCGCAGCCGGCAACGGTGGCGATGGTGTCGACGACGCCGGCGGTGTCGCTGAGGTACCACAGGTCGTTGATCCACAGCATGGAGTCGCAGACGGTATGGCGGTCGGTGAAGTAGTGGGTGTAGTCGACGGTGAGGTCGAGGTGCACCACGGAGTCGCACAGGGCCTGGTTGTTGTAGGTTACCTGCGGGCTGGCGGTGGAGGCGAAGTAGGCGCTGCCGTCCTCCCACACGAGGCTGTCGCAGGCATGGATGCGGAGGGTGGTG
This sequence comes from uncultured Bacteroidales bacterium, assembly GCA_937884485.1. GTDB lineage: Bacteria > Bacteroidota > Bacteroidia > Bacteroidales > P3 > Colimorpha. Next base: position 15,366 of record CALGCG010000067.1, on the reverse strand, counting down.
GCGGAGGTGTCGTGGACGGTGAGGGTCATGACGACAAGGCTGTCGATGTTGTCGCGGCCACGGAGGTGGATGGAGTCGGCGAGGATTTGCACGGCCCCTTGGCGCTGTCCCGTGCCGTCGCGGAAGACGAGGGCGTTCCACACGAGGGGCAGCTGGTTCTGGCAGAGGGTGGTGTCGAGGTAGGTGCGACGGTTGCGCTGCAGGTGGAGGATGCGGATGGAGTCGCAGGCATAGACGGCGTCGAGGGCCACGGGGTAGACGCCGGTGGTGTCGAAGGTGTGGTTCTCGAAGGTGTAGGTGTCGCCGTCGTAGATGGTGTCGTAGATGTGCTGCTCATAGATGGGGTAGACCTTGAGGTGGAGGGTGCGGAGGGAGTCGCAGGTGGCGGTGTTGAGCTGGTAGGCGTAGGTGCCGGTGGTATCATGGCTGTCGCCCATGAAGGGGTAGCTGTTTTCGGTCCATTGCCAGGTGGACGGGACCCATTGTCCGCTGCAGATGGTGTCGTAGTAGTGGAGGTCGAAGGCGGGGAGGAGGTGCAGGTGGAGCGACGAGAGGGAGTCGCACTGGTGAGAGGAGGTCAGGTGGTCGGTGTAGACGCTGTCTTGGCGGAAGGGCGAGTCGGCGAGGGTGAAGGCGGCCAGGCTGTCGCTGCCGTGGAGGTGCTGCGTGACGGCTCCGGGGGTGAACATCTGCCGCTGGGGAGTGCCCCAGATGTAGCTCTGGTTGGTGCAGAGGGTGTCGTAGTGGTGGTGGTCGTAGGTGGGGTGCACGGTGAGGTGCAGCGTGGAGAGGGAGTCGCAACCATGCATGCTCAGCAGGCTGTCGAGGTGGACGGTGGTGCCGTCGCTGCCGAGGAAGGTGCTGTCGCCGAAGGTGTACTCCTGGTTGTCGCAGATTTCGCTGTGGGTATGGTGGTCGTAGAGGGCGTGAACGGTGAGGTGCATCACTACGACGCTGTCGGCGCCGTTGGAGGTGAGGAAGGTGGCGCTGCGGGTGAGCGTGGAGGTCTGGGCGACGGCGGTGTCGAAGGTGACGCCGTTCCAGGTGGTGGGGAGTGCGTCGTTGCAAAGGGTGTCGTAGATGGCGGTGCCGACATTCCAGAAGACATGGAGCGTGTAGTCGACGATGCTGTCGCACAGAACGGCGTTGGGGAAGACTACGGTGGTGTGGCTGACGCTGTCGGCGAAGAGGCTGTCGTGGTAGGACCACGGCAGTTGGTTCTGGACGATGGTGTCGGTCACCAGACTGGTGGTGGAACGTCGGACGGTGAGGTGGAGTGTTGTGGTGGAGTCGCACTGAGCGGCGTTGGTGGAGAGGTGTGTGGGGGCGTCGGTGGAGGCGGTGTAGGTGGTGCCGTACCATGAGAAGGTGTCGCAGACGTTGGCGACGGTGTCGCCGAAGGTGGTGGCGCGGACGGAGAGGTTGAGAGTGCGGAGTGAGTCGCAGGCATAGGTGTCGGTGAGGAGGCTGAAGGAGTGCAGACCGGCGTCGCTGCCGCCGAAGGATTGTCCCTCGAAGGAGAGGGATTCGTTGTCGCAGATGGAGTAGGGGATGGTGTCGTTGTAGACGGGCGCGGAATGCAGATGCAGATACAGGGTACTGTCCTCGCCATGGGCGCCAGAGAGACGGACGGAGTAGGTGCCGGTGTCGGCGATGGTGATGCCATGCCAGGAGAGGGGTAGGTGGTTGTGGCAGACTGTGCTGTCGATGTGGGTTACCTTGTTGTTCCAGATGACGGCGAGGGAGAAATTGATGAGGGAGTCGCAACCGGCGACGTTGTCGAGGTGGATAAGCTGTCCGTTGGTTTGGTCGTTGAAAGTTATGCCGTTGAATGTGTAGGGAAGGAGACTGTCGGCGATGGTGTGGAAGATAGTGGTGTCGGTGTTGTCGTTGACGGCGAGGAGGAGGGTTACGATGCTGTCGCATCCATGCAGGGCGGTGCTGAGGTTGTGGGTCTCCACGGTGGCTTGTGAGAGGAGGCTGTTGCCAAAGGTGTAGCTCTCTCCTTGACAGATGGTGGCACTGAGTGTGTCGTTGAAGACCGGATGGACAGCGAGGGGGTGGGTCAGTGTATGCCGGCAACCATTGCTGTCGGTGGCGAGGAGTGTGTAAGTAGTGTCGGAAGAGGGTGCGACGAGAAGAGTACTGTCGGCCCAGGGTGACCATGCTGTGGCCTCGCGAATGGCAAGGGTGTCGGCGGGGGCGCCGTAGCAGCGCTCCTCGGGGCCGACAATGTGTGGGTTGGTTGGAGGCAGGCGGAGAGTGATGTCTTTCTGGATGGTGTCGGTGCAGGCGCCGCCAGCGATAGAGGTGACGAGGGTGATGGTATAGGTGCCCTCGGTTTCGTATGTAGTTGAGGCGTGGTAGCTGCTGGAGGAGTTGCCGTTGCCGAAGTTCCAGACGGCGGTTTCAACACCTTCGGCAGAGCCGACGGGTGTGGTTCCATCCATGGATATGGTGCTGAGGTTGCGGAAGGCTACCTGGAATTGGCAGTCTGCAACGGTGACGATGGAGTCGAAGAGGGAGAGCGGGAAACGTGTGCCGGCAAAGGCACTCATGGTGAAGTTGCATGCGTGGTTGTCGACGAAAGAGAGGTCGCAGTAGTAGGTGATGTCGTTGCTGGACGGAACATTTATGGTTTGGAGGGAGGAGAGGGTGGAGTCGCTTTGGTTGCTGTACCAGCGGTAGTCGAAGCCAGAGGGTGCTGTGAAGAGGTTGCTGGCGACATTGCCGCAGCCTTCAGCACTGAGGCTCTTGCGCATGCAGTCCAGTGTGAAATAGGCATAGCCGAAATGGCTGCCTTCGTTGCAGTCATAGGTGGTGAGTCGTATGTAGATGGTTTGTCCGGCATAGGGGCTGAGGTCGAGACCCACGGTGGTCCAGTCTTTCCATAGGACGACTTCATGGTCATCGCCCACGGTATTCCATCCCAGGTCTTGGTTGGCGATGAAGTCGGCGGCGCCACAGAGTGGGTCGATGAGATTCATTGTTGAGTCAAGCAATTGGAGGCGGAAGCGCGGCTGGTCCTGCGGCGCGTGCATGGGGTCTTGCATGACGGCGGCATAGCGAAGTATCAGCAGGTCGAATGCCATGGTGTCTACATATAGGGCGTAGCTGATGGCTTCGGCTTCACCACCTTCGGCGTTGGAAATCTTATGCGCTCCCCAGTTGCCCAGCCGCACGGAGGCGGACGCGCCTGCCGGCACTGTGTGCAGCTGGCCGCCGGTACGGGGGTCGGTTTCTGTGGGGTCGAAGTGCACGGTGTGACGGCTCGAGGAACTTGCGGCCCCCGAGTCTACCATGGACAGGGTGGCATAGGGGTTGCGATAGGAACCGATGAAGCAGGAGGCGTAGTCTGCAGTAAGGTTTGTCGGGTCGATGCAGCCTGTTCCCCCAGCGGGAGTGAAAAAGTGCACGCTGTCGCTGTACCCGGTGGTGCAGTAGGTGGATTGAGGGTTGTCGCTGGTGGAATTGAAACGTATGATATAACTGGTCAGCGGCGAAAGCCCTTGCACTGTATAGGGAGGAGTGATGTGTGTGTTGAGGTTTGAGAGTTGAGACGTTGGTTGCCCGTCGAGCGGTATTATATCCAGTGTGACACTGGGGTTGCCCACTTGGTTCCAATCCAATGTGACACTCTCGCTCTCAATAGAAGTGATATGCAGGTCACTGGCTCCAGAGGTGTCGATGTGCAGGTCGTCGATGTAGAGCCAATCCCAACTGCTCATGGTGGTGTTGAAACGCAGTGCCAGATAGTGAGCGTCGGAGGGAGCGTTGTTGAGTACGGCCTGCATGCGTTGCCACTCGTTGTCGTTTGAGTTGGTAAAGGTGCGAAGAGGAACGAATGTACTCATGTCGTAGGGGTTGCTCACGGTTCCAACGTCGAGCGAGAAGCTGCTGCTGTGAGCGTTGCGCATCCAGAATGATATAGCAAGGTGCTTCAGGCTGTCCACATCCAAGGCCGGCAAGACTGCATAGGGGTGCCGGTCAGTATATGCGGAGCAGAACCGCAAAGAACGCGATAGACTATGCCCCTGGTCATTGTAGATGAACACATCGTTGCCGTACTCCTCGGGTAGCCGGTATTTTTTCCAATCGGTTGGGATTGTATTGTTTGCATAAGAGTCGAAGTCCTCGCAGTAGGGCAGTTCCAGGGGTGGTGTCAATGTGGTGACAGTCTGTGCTGGGCTGCATGACGGCACGTCGGCGTCGCAGCGGAAGTAGAAGTCGTAGGTGGTCTCATAATCGAGAGGTATGTCGTATGGTGTAATGTCGATATGCTCGACGGTGCCTGTACCTTGTGCGAATCCCGTTGGGCCATACTCCACATAGAATCCTGTCGAGGAAGGTGATCCGTCAATCTGCACTATGTTCGGACCCGCCAGTGTGGCGCGTGTGTCGATGGGTATATTGCAGGTGGTGAGGGTGATATTGTCAATGTAAGCATCGAGGTTGCTCCCAGAGGTGTTGTACTCCATAAAGGCCACGTAATGTGGAGCGACAGAGGATGTGCCATTAGGCGCTACCCCGGTGAGTGTCACTTGGTGAGGTTGGTATCCTTCGGCGTTGTTCATTACCGTGTCTATGGCGACAAAGGTACTAATATCGTATGGGTCGGTCATTGTGCCCACTATCACGCCTACCGATGTGTGGTAGGGATTGTGGGGCTGGAACCGGAATGTCAGGCTGATGCCTTCAAGTGTCGGTATGTCAGGCTGAGGAAGCACGGCGTAGCAACGCGATCCTGAGTTGGCATTCATCAGCAGTGCCCCCGTTGAACTCTCGAAGGTCCAGCTATGGGTTGTTTTGGGATAGCCAGTGGTGCCATTGGTGAAGCCCAGCCATCCTGATGGCAGTGCAGAACTGGAGGTGGGGGTCTGGTCGAAGTTCTCACAGTATGGTACATCACGTAGCTGCGAGGTAGTGACGCTCACCCATGGCCAGCAACTTGTCATGGAGTCTGTAGGTGTGGATAGGAAATAGTAGGTTGTGTTCTCGTCCAGGTCTGTAATTGGGAGGGATCCGGTGCTGACGTGGACATGTGTTGTCACATCATCGGCACCCTCGGGTGCTTTGTAGGAGAATTTTGTCTTTGGCAGGAAGTTGCGTTGCGAGGGATTGATGCTCCCCACGCTGATGCTGTTGTTGCCCTGCAGGCTGGCCCCAGTGCTGACGATACCATAGAAATAGGCGGATTGGTAGGAGCCTGGGGCCGAGTTGACGACCTCCACGAGCAGGTTGCCGCCGTGGTAGGTGAAGGGATCGTCAAAGACCAGGGACATCTGTCCTCCAGATATGTACAGTGATCCACTGTATACCTGTGTCGGCTCCGCGCTGCTCCACGCTGTGGTGGCAAACGACGTTTGCGGCACTTCGGCCATAGATACTTGGAAACTGGTGTTGTTCCATGTGGTGTTGGTTGTCGAGGAATAGAAGGTCAGGCCCTCGATTGTTCCCCCGGCCATCGTGGTCAGCATGGAATCGGGATAGATCATCTGGCAACGCAGGTAGTTGTCTGTATAGTATCCGTAGACGGGTACATAGCCGTTTGTGGCTGTACCGTCGGCTACAGTAAGGCTGGGCACGCCGCGTGGATACTGAGAATAATGCAGCCAGTAGTCGGCGGGCACCGTGGAGTCCACCACAGCAGCAATTGTTGTTGCTTCGGGAAGCGCCAGGTGCACTAAAGGTATGGATTGGATATTGATATAGTCGATGTATAAGTATTTGTAGTAGGTGTTGTTGCCCTGCATGCGGATGGCCAGGAATCGGCCGTTGCCCGTGTACGAGGCGAGGGAAATCTGCTCCGTGTACCATGTATTGGTGGCTCTGCCCTGAAGTTCGTGAATGGGGGTGAAGGTCGAGGGGTCGGAGGGGTCGGTCTGTATGCCTATCCATGCGGGGCAGCTATAGCTTTCATAGCGGTATCGCAGTTCGACGGAGGCGTGACGCAATGAATCGATGTCGAGGTCGGGGAGTACGGCGGTCAGTGTGTTTTGGTTGTAGTAGTAAGAACGGAAAAAGAGGGAGTAGTTGTTGGCGGAGTATGTGTATATTTGGTCGTCGGGGGAGTTGGTTAGGAGGGTCCAGCCGTCGGGACGGCTGCCATTGCCAGTGCCGTAGCTGTCGAATTGCTCGCAGTAGGGGAGGGTTTGGAGCTGACCGGTCGTGATGACGGTGGAGGGGAAGCAGGAGGGGGTGGCGCTGTCGCATTGTGCACTGAGGGTGTATGTGGTTCCGGTGGCCAGGTCGGTGATATGATAGGGGTTGGAGGTGATGTGCAGGAGGGTATCCATTTCGTCGCCATCGGAGATGTGCACCCAGTAGTCGGCGGCGGGGGATGCGTTGTCGAGTGCGCAGCGTATGGTATTGTAGCCGGAGAGGGTGATGCGGGGCAGGGGGCATGCCTGGATGTGCATGTAGTCGATGTAAAGGTAGTTGTATTGATACTGCGTGCCGAGCATGCGGATGGCGAGGAAGCGGTAGCCGGTAGTGTCGTTGGCAAAGTTGTGGCGGAGGGTGTACCAGACGTTGGCTGCCGGGGTCTGGAGGGTGTCGACGGGTGTGAATGTGCTCCACTCGCCTGGGGAGCGCACGAGGCCCAGCTCGGCGAGGCAGGGGCTGCCCTCGAAGCGGTAGCGCATCTCGAGGGCGAGGGAGCGGGTTTCGGCGGCGTCGAGGTCGGGGAGGGAAGCGTAGACGTAGTGGGTGTTGTAGTAGTAGGAGTAGAATCGGAGGGACCAACTGTTGCCTTGGACGGTATAGTTTTGGTCGTCGTTGGAGGTGGAGTAGGTCCAGAGGGGAGGACGACAGTTGTAGCATTCGCCAAATGAGTCGAACTGTTCGCAGTAGGGGAGGGGTTGGAGGTGAGGTGTGGTGACGGAGCGGGAGAGGCAGGCGGGGTCGGAGGGAGAGGTGGAGGTGTAGATGTTGTAAGTGGTTGAGGGTTGGAGGTCGGTGATAAGGAAGTCGGGGGAGGTGACGTGGAGGGTGCGGCCGAGGCCCTGAGGTGTGCTGGGGGGGCAGAGCTGGAGGTAGTAGTCGGGGTTGGGGGTGTCGACATGGGCGAGAATGGCGGAGGCTGCGACGGGGATGTAGTCTGGTATGGGTGCCTGCTGGACGGCGATACGATCGATGAGGAGGGTGTTGTATTGGTAGAGGTTGCCTTTGAGGCGGAGGGCGAGGAAGCGCCGGGAGGAGGTGGAGGAGGGGAGGGAGAGGGATAGTTCGGTCCATTGGTTGAGGTTGCAGGGGAGAGTGTCGATGGGGAGGAAGGAGCTCCAGTCGTCGGAGGCGGAGAGGGTGCCGATTTCGGCGATGGCGGGTTGGTCACGGAACTGGTAGCGGAGGAAGAGGGAGAGGGAGGAGAGGGGGAGAGTGTCGAGTTCGGGGAGGACGGCGTAGATGTGGGAGGAACCGTAGTAGGAGGAGTGGAGTCGGAGGGAGTGGTCGTAGTCCGAGGTGCAGTATAGTTCGGCGTCGGAGGGGATGTTGTAGGTCCAGCCTGAGGGGCGGGAGTTATAAGAGGAGCCGTATTGGTCGAATTGGTCGCAGTAGGGGAGTGGAAGGGGGGAGGAGGTGACGAAGCGGAGGGGTGAGCAGGGGTAGCGTCCGGCGCTGTCGATGAAGTAGAGGTCGTAGTCGGTGGCGGGCAGGAGAGGGAGGATGGTGAGGGAGGAGGAGTCGGAGAGGGCGATGGTGCCAGTGCCGGGCTGGAAGCCTGCAGGACCCCACTCGTAGTTCCAGCGGGGTGCGAGGTGGTGGGAGGAGGACCAGGAGAATCGCTTGCGGGCGTAGCCGAGGTTGGGGGAGGAAAGGTCGGCGAGGGAGGGGAAGGGTTGGGGGGAGATGACGAGGTTGTCGATGTCGAACACATGCCAGTCGTAGGTGCTGCGGGCGCGGATGGCAAGGCGGGAGGCGGTGGTTGGCGGGAGGGTGAGGAGGATGTGTGCGCTGACGGCGTCGGTGTGGGCGGTGGCGAGGGTTACGAAGGAGGAGGGGTCGGCGGTGTCGACGAGGTAGCCGAAGTCGAGGTAGGTGTATGTGCTGTTCCAGGTGGTGTTGGAGTTGGCGTGGAAGTCAAAGGAAACGACGAGGTCACTGAGTGTTTGTCCGATGGGCAGGGGAGGAAGGAGGAAGAGTGTGGGGTTGGAGGGGTCCATGGAGAACTGCATGTAGCCGTTAAGGATGGCGGTGTGCTCGTCGGGCCGGCGGTGCTTGAGGGTCCATCCGTCGGGGTATGGGCCGGGGGAGTCGAATGTTTCGCAGTAGGGTGTCTGCATGACGGGGTTGACGATGAGGAGAGGGAGGTGGCAGAGGCTCTGGGTGTCGCTGTCGGAGACGGCGCGGAGAGTGAGCTGGTAGTGGCCGTCGGGGGAGAGGTCAGGGAGGAGGGCTGGGGAAGCGGAGAGGGTGGTGGAGTAGCCAGCGGAGTCCTGAAGGATGACGCTGGAGGCGCGGCCTATGGTGGAGTAGGTGATGACGATGCCGCCGGGGGAGGGCGCAGCGGAGGAGGAGGTGACGGCGGCGGAGCCGAGGTAGAGGTTGTCGAGGTAGAGGTGGTAGGAACTGTTGCGTGGTGAGAAGCGGAGAGCGATGTAGTGGCCGGAGTCGGAGTAGGCACCGAGGTCGACGAAGAGACGCTGCCAGCTGTTGGAGGCTGAGAGTGCGAGGGTGTCGACGGGAGAGAAGGTGGCTGGAAGGTCGGGGTGGGTCATGACGCCGACGACGAGGACGCCGAGGTGTCGATTCTGAGGTTCGGAGTTGTCGCAGTAGGCGTCGAGGGCGAGTATGAGGCGAGAGGGGTCAGCGACGGGAGGGAGGGCGAGGATGTTGGCATGGCTAGGGGAAGTATAGAGGTCGATGCTGCGAGTGCCGCTGCTTACGGGTGTGCGCACGGCCTGGGGGTAGCCGGGGGCGCTGCCGGGTATGCGCCGCCAGCCGAGGGGGATGTTTTTGAGGTCAAGGGTGTCGAAGTCTTCGCAGAGAGGCGTGGGGAGCATCTCTGCCTGGGTCTGAGTGCCGATGACAAGTCCACCGCCGTCACCAAGTCCGCCGCCGCTGGAGGGACCGTAGCCGACGCCCCAGGGGGTGTATTGAGGGAAGAGGGCGGTGTCAATCCATACGAAGGGGGTGATGTGGATGCCGTCCCACCAGGTGGTACCGTGAGAGCCGCCGCCAGCGGGGTAGACGCTGCCGGAGGCGGAGGGGCAGGAGCAGAGAGGACGGAAGAGGAAGCTGTACTGGCTGGAGGCGGCAAGGCCTGTGACGGTGTAGGGGGAGGTGGTGAGCAGGATGATGTTGCCAGAGCCTTGTTCGAAGCCGCTGGGGCCGTATTCGACGAGGAGTGTGTCGACGCCGAAGGACTGCCAGGAGATGGTTGCGGAGTGCTGTGTGATGTTGGTTACTTGGATATTGGCGGCGACGCATTGCTCGATGCAGAGGTTGTCGAGGAGGACGTCGGCACCGGGGAGGAGACGGAAGGCTGCGCGCCCGGCGGCGAGCGCCGAGCGTGGAAGGGTGGCAGTGAAGTTCTGCCAAGAGGGGGAGAGGAGGAGGGTATCGTGGGGAGAGAAACTGAGGGTGTCGCTGAGGTCGGAGACGGAACCGATGAGGAGGGTGGCCTCTTGCCCAGACGAGCAGCGTGCCCAGAAGTTGATGTAGATGTTCTCGTTGCACAGGGACGAGGGGTCGATTCTGGGGACGATGGCTGTCGCACTGCGAGAGGAGGAGGCGACGATGTGCAGCGAATGGCTGTCACCGTGGCCGTCGGACGAGGTTACGGCGCAGTAGGTTGCGTCGGGTGTCCACCGGCTCCATTCTTGTGGGTATTCCGAGTTGCCAATGTTTTCGAAGTTGTAGCAGTAGGGCATTGCGACGGGAGGGTGCATGGTGACGAGGTGGAGAGTGTTGTAGTTGCAGAGGAAGGTGTCGGAGGGGCACTGTGGCCAGACATGGAAGGTGTAGTTCGCCGCCGGGGAGAGACCGCCGATGACGTGTGGGGAGGATGTGGCGAGCTGCCGAATGCTTTGTCCGACGGGGAAGTCGGGGCCCATCTGATACTCGACCCACACGGGGTCAGAGGTGTTCCAGTTGAGGTGTACGGAGGTGTCTTCCTGGTGCGAGAGCCATGCGACGGGCAGGGGGCAGTGCATGAAGGACGGCGAGCTGAGGTAGGCGTGGCCGCTGTTGCAGGGGGATGCAGCCAGATAGCGGAAGGCCAGGTAGTGGCCACCGTAGCCGCTGAGGTTGAGACTTATATGTTGCCGAGGGTAGGTGTAGGCGAGGGTGTCGTGGGGAGAGAAGGAGGCGGTGTCCGCGGGGTCGGACATGCTGCCAATGATGAGAATGTTGCCGAGATTGTTGTTCTCAAGGTAGAAGTCGAGCCAGAGTCCGTCGAAGCCTTGGTGGAAATAGGGGGAGACGGCCATGGACGACATGTCGTTTGTGTTGTCGCAGCGGTAGGCGTAGAACTCCATGTTGTCGCGGTAGCCGCTGCCGGAGTAGCGGGGGTGGGAGTTGCCGTAGGGGCGAGTCCATCCCGTTGGCATCTGGTGGTTCCATGACAACTGCGTGCTGCCGCCGTTGGCCAGAGGCATGCATGCCGGCAGGTCGATGTCGACGCCAGGGAGCTGCACGCTTATTTCCTGCCACTGGCATTCGCGCTGCCACTGCTGACAGGACCCTACCATGCGCACCGTGTAGGAGGCTCCGGGCTGCAGACTCTCGAAACGGCAGAACCCTTGGACGGCCGCCACGGTGGTGTCGGCGAGGGAGTTCAGACGGATTATGACGGAGTCGGTGTTGCCTATCATGTCCCAGCGGAGGTTGAAGCTGGTGGCGGTGACCTCAGAGACGCGCAGGCGAGTGGGCAGACAGGTGCTGAGGGAGACATCGGTGAGCCACATGTCGCGGTCATAGCCCTCGAGACTCATACCCTTGAACGCCAGGTAGCGCCCCGAGCCGTTGTAGGCGGAGAGGTCGACGGCGAAGTGCTGGAGGAAGTTGGTCAGGTAGAAGGTGTCGAGAGCTGTGAAGGATGCTGCGTCGGAGGGATTGGCCATCACGCCCGCCACGATGTAGGCGGCCTGCACGGGCTCTTCGATGTTGTACCAAGCGCTGAAGCCTGCCACCAGGCCCTGGGGAGGCACCGACAGACGAGGGCTGATGAGCATTGTGTAGGCGTCGGCTCGGCTGTCGGCATGCATGGACATGAGGTTCTTGCGCGAGCCGAAGCGGTCGCTGAAGTCGAACCAGGGCTGCCGCCCGCCGTCGGCCAGCCAGGCCCATCCTTCGGGCAAAACCGAGAAGCTGCTCTCGCAGCGCTCGCAGAAACCGTCGGCCACGTCGTGGTCCAAGGTGCGCAGCGTGCCGGGTGTGGGGTCGCAGCCGCTGTGGCCCGTGGGGGCCAGAGCCTCGAGGATAAGGGTGTATTCTTTCGCGGCCAGCAGCCCTTCTATGTGACATCCGCCATTGTCGGCCGCCGCTGTGCTGTCGAAAACAATCTGTTCCTCCAGCGTCAGCACCACGTGCACGCTGTCGGTGGCATCGGTTGCCGACCACGTTATGTCGGCAGAGGAGGCGGTGCTGACGTAGCTGCGGCTGGAAATCCGGTTGCCGCGGTCCAGTCGCATATCATCTATGTCGATGTATGAATTGCACGGGTAGCACCCCAGATCCTGCCGGTTTGTGAAGCAGAACATCACATGGTGCCCGTATTGCTCCAATCCGGAGAGATCCAGTTCGTAGAGGCGCCACACATTGTCGCGCTCGGTAATGGTGTCAATTGGGTGCATGCCTGCCGTGTCGCGAGGGTCCGCAGCAAGGCCTATAACCACATGCCCATAGCCATTCTGCTTGGCCATGAAACTCAAGGTCAACCCCGTGTAATCATCCTCTTCGATGTATGGCATAGCCGCCGCAGTGGCATTGCCGCCGTAGGCCTGCAGGTACATGGCGTAGCTGCCCCTATGGCGTTCGCCGCTGCCGGTGCCGTAGACCATCGGGTAGGTCCATTGCGGGTAACGTCCATTGTTGTGCCCCGCTTCGAAGCCGTAGCACCAGTCGGCATGTACGGCTTCGGCGTTGGTGGTGAAACTGCCCCCTACAGGGTAGCACTGCCCGTAGTCGAGTTCGTAGCGGTAGAGGGTCCCCGGCAGCAGCCCGGTGATGGTGTAAGGGTTGCTGACGGCGCCAAGGGTTGTTGTATCGTTGCCTTGTATAATCCGCAGGTTTACATTACCAACGTTGCCTACCGCGTTCCAGGCCACCGTGGCGCCGTCGCTGCGCACACTGTACACGTCGGATTGGTCGATGGCGGCTGAGCGAACCTCCAGGTTGTCGAGGCCCATGGTCAGATAGCAGCCGTTGCAGTTGTGGTAGTAGCGAAGTGCAATGTGGCCGTCGCCACCGGAGTATCCCGCCAGGCTCACCGCATACTGCGTAAACGTGCGGTAGGCTGGATGCACGGTGTCCACCGGAATGAATGTGCTCTCGTCTGCAGGGTCGGTGATGACACCCACCTCCAGATAGGGGGTATAGTTGTCGCTGTTGAATTTAGCCATGAAACTCACCGTCAGGTTGCTCAGCGCCCCCTCATAGTCCAGGTGCGGCAGAACGGCCACGCTGTGTTCATAGCCGTTCTGCATCATGCCGCGGCTGTGCAGATCCAGCACCCGTCCCGAAGTCGGGGCGTCGTCGTATTGCCACAGGCAGGGGCGTCCGTCGAACATCGTCGGCCTGCCCCAGTCCGACAGGTAGACATAGTTGTCGCCCGTCACCTCGTCAAAACGCTCGCAGAAGGGTACCGTATAATTGTGCATGTATGTGCTTGCCGTCACCCGCAGCGGGTTGCACACTTCTTCTCCACATTGGCGGTAGGCGGCGAACTGGTAGGTCGTTGCCGAGTCGAGCCCCCTCACCGTGTAGCGCATGCGGCCCCCTTCGAGGGTCTCGAGGCCATCGCTCTGCGGCGTTACTGTCACTGTGGTGCCGTTGCCCAGCGTGAAGCCCACCGGGCCGTATTCAACCACCACGTCGCCTTCCATGCTGCCACCCGCATCTCGGTCTGTGCGGTCCCACTCCAGTGTGACGCTGTTGCAAGCCCGCCGTGGTGCCGTGAGGCCGTGGAGGAGGCATTTGCCGATGGTGATGTCGTCGAGGTAGATATACCTCGAGTTGCCTGTCGGAGAGTAGCTGCGCAGCGCAATGTAGCGTCCGCTGCCGTTGTAGCCGTCGAAGCTGACGATATGATAGCCCCAGGTGGCAGTCGCCGTCACGGTGTCCACCGGTGTGAAGCTGCTCATCTCGTCGGGGTATTCCAATACGCCTACCACCACGCCGTCGCCGGCATAGTCGGGACGCATCTGGAATGCCATCGACAGGCTGCCGACGGGTGTGTTCTCACCTGCACGGGGAAATACGACGGTGGAGTGGTTCGTGCCGTAGTTCCTCAGTCTCATTCTGTTGCCACCGTTGTTTGCTATCAGGGGATGGTTGTCGTATTGTTCTGTGCGGCGTATGGCGGCGGGCCATCCGCTCTCAAACTGCTCGCAGAATTGTAGCATCATGGTGTCCCCGGCATGGGTGTTGGCGGTCGTGCTCTTGGCTTCGCCAAAGACTCCTCCGCACTGCGGCGTCAGCGTCAGCGTATATCTTGTGTCGGCGTCAAGCCCCGTGATGCGGTAGGGCGAGGTGACATTGTTGTAGCTCGTCGATGTTTCCCCGGCGCTCACCGTCAGCGTCACGCTTGGGTTGCCTATCATGTTCCAGTTGAGGGTAACTTCGTCTGTCCCTATATGGTTCACCCACAATTCATCCACTCCGCAGTTTTCCACCATCAGGTCGTCTATATACACAATGCAGCCTCCGCTCGGCTGCAGCCCCTGCATCATGCGCAGCGCCAGCCGCGTGCCATTGCCGCTGTATTCTGTCAGCGGCACGGCGAACTCGTACCACTGCCCGTTCTGTGGCAGCACCAGTGTGTCCACCGGCGTGAAGCCATAGTGTGAGAACAGCCCCGACACGGTATCGCACAATCCTATCTCAACCTTCGCATTGTTCATGTTGGCCCGGAGGCTTACGTGCACGGTCAGGCTGGCGATGGCTGTCGTTATGTTGGGCGACATCACCATTCCGAAGTGCGTCGCTGTGGTATTGTCGCCGCTACTCAGCATTAATGACTTCGAACCGCTCAGTGCGGTAACCGTACTCACACGAGGAAAGAGCGTGGCGTCGTCGAAGTTCTTGCCCATGCTCCAGCAGGGGGGCATCTCGTCGGCTGTCAGGTCATCGAAACGCTCCACCATGGGGGCCGCCATCGCCCCGCATCCTGTGCGGAATGATGTCCGAGCCACGCAGCACGCGCTTCCTTCTTCCTCGCCGGCATAAAGCCGTACGGTATACAGTGTGTTGGGGTTCAATGAGGTAAGAGTCGCTGTGCCACCGCTGACGGGTTGCGCGCCTTGTCCGTAGTCGAGCAGTAGGTTTGTCGCGCTGGCTGTCCAATGCAGTATGGCTGTCGTTGACGTTATGCTGGTAGCGGCAAAGGATGTGATACCGCTGGAGCAGTTGGTCGCGCTCCAGCCTTCGCATGCCCATTCCAGTTCAAAGCCGCTGCTTGTTACAGACCCGTCGGTGCGATAGTAGATGACCATCGTGCCGCTCGTCGCACTCGTATTGATGGTCCCTGTGCCGCCTGCACGGCTCACCACACAGGTGCCGGTGGCGACCTCTCCGTCCCACACGTCTATCCAGTCGCAGTTCGGGCTTTCGGTCTGATAACTTCCCGTCAGCGTGATGGTTACACCCTCCGGTGCCGTAATCTTCACCCATCCGGCGAAATTGTTTGAATAGTTGCCCGTTGAGCCGCCGTCGTCGAAGATGACGCCGCTGCCGCTGGCGCAGGCGTCGATATAGATGGTGTCTCCATGGCTCATGGTCTCGTTTTGGGCCATGCAGGGCCGACTGGTAGGCGCGAGGAGTGCGACCAGGAGTAGGAGGAGTATTTTTTTTATTTTTTCTGCGTCCATATCTGTTTGTCTTTGTGGAAAATCCACTCACGTACGACCTGCTGTGGTTGTGCAATGGGCAGTTAACGAGTGAGTTGTATAGATTTTCCAGTGGGTGTTGGAAATGCAAATATAGCATTTTTTTTATTGTTTTTATAAATTATTTTCAATTATGATATTATAAAGGCTGTCATTTATAGAATTTAGAGGCTGTAATTACAAAAAAAAAGGTGGGGAGAGTGCATGTCGACTGCATGTCGAACCCTCCAGTTCCCGATCAACCCCTAACCAACACCCACAGAGGTGGGAGTTGGTAGGGAGATGGTAGGTGGTTATCAGGCAGTTGGATGGTCCGTCG
>CALGCG010000066.1 GCA_937884485.1 uncultured Bacteroidales bacterium | reverse complement strand
ATCCGCAAGCTCATCGTGAAGTAACCCTATGGAGCGCCGGCGTCCCGCCGGCACCAACCCCAAAAAAACCAACGCCCCGCAGGGGCATAAGATTTGGATTCTTATGCCCCTGCGGGGCGTTTTTTTATACCTTGTCCCGCACCCACGG
Organism: uncultured Bacteroidales bacterium; assembly: GCA_937884485.1. Lineage (GTDB taxonomy): Bacteria > Bacteroidota > Bacteroidia > Bacteroidales > P3 > Colimorpha. The sequence continues at coordinate 1,912 of CALGCG010000066.1, read as the reverse complement.
GGGCGTTGCCCCCGCCTAAGTTCTTCCGCCCCTGACGGGGCGTTGCCGGCGGGACGCCGGCGGTCCAACAATGGAGCGCCGGCGTCCCGCCGGCAATAACCGGCACCACCGAAACCACCGTCCCTGTGTCATCTTTCGCCCCCCTGGGGCGGGAGACGCGGCATGCCGCGACTCTACAGAAGAGGGGCAGATGGTTGGTTGATAGAGGTTAAGGTAGTACTCTCGATATGTTTTCCAGTTATGATAACGTTATCCTCGCCTTATTATTGCTTACTCAAGAAAATTTTCATAAGGAGGGGGTAAGGAGGGGAGTAAGAGAGGAGTAAGAGGGGGTGCCTATTCAGTGCTGGTTTTCAGCGGGGTTGGGGGAGGGGGAAAATGGGAATTGAAAGGTGAAATTGAAAAATTGAAACGGGAAGGTGGCAGTATATGAAAAAGGAAACGTCATGCGGGTGTTTCCGCAGTTGTTTTTTTTTGTTGTCTTTGTTGTCGTTGGAAAAAAAAATGTTAAAAGTGTGAGCCAAAAAACGGCTTTTTGACTCTTTATAGTATGAACGGACTAAAAGGTATACTTTTTTTGCTGACGTCTCTGTTGATGCTGCCGGGGCTGCTGCGCGGCCAGTGCGACCCGTTGCCGCTGCCTTACACTACCGACCTCATCGAGGGGTTCCACACACAATGGCAGCCCAACAACTATGGAGGCTACAGCTATCAGACCTGGGAAAACGGATTCACCCACGACAACTGCTGGACGGGCTACATCGAGCGCTCTTCCGCCGGCCCCGGAGGGGGAGATGCGGGAGGGTGTTTCGGCTTCGTGGCCCGCTGGCAGGACGGTACGCTGGACACGAACTACGCCAACATCGGCGTGGGCGACTCGTTGAACGACGGACTGGCGATGCTCATCGCACCCGAGTTCGACGGGCAGCCGTCCAGCATCAATCTGACGATGGTGCTTGCAAAAAGCCAGCGTTTCGGTCAACCCGTTTGCACCAATTACTATGCGTTCGTGGATGTGGGCTGGGTGCGCGACATCGGGCGCCCCAACGTGACGTTCACACAGATAGGGACAATGTGTGTCTGGACCTATCCGGGGCGGACCTTCACCTGGCAACACTACTGCCTGCCTGTGCACGACAGCATCCCCGACGGCCACCGCTTCGCCCTGCGCATGCGCACCGAACTGCAGCCTTGGCCGCACCCCAACGGCAACGGCGACATCATCGGATTTCTCTACGAGCTGACGTTCAAACGCTTCGAGGCCAGTACGCAGGTGTGCAACCCAGCCACGATGACCGACACGGCATACCTCACCGACAGCGTGTGCCAGCACACGCCCTACAGCGGCCACGGCATCACGCTGACCGCGCAGCAGACCGCTGATACGGGCATCCATCTCTTTCCTCAGCACGACTACGAGTATCTTCCCGACGGCAATTGCCTGCACCATGTCAGGTTGCTGACGTTGCGTGTGTTGCCTTCGGATATCACCATCGTGATGGACAGCATCTTCCCCGGCGGGGCCTACCGCTTCGGTGGCCGCGAGGTGACGCTGGCGGGCGGCTATGTGGTCGACCACGGGCTGAACAGTTACGGCTGTCCCGCCAGGGACTCGCTGGAGCTCAGCATCCGGCGCCTGCCGCCGTTGGACTGCGGGGCCGGGATAGGCGTGGAACGGCGCGACTGGTTCATCTCGCAGCCCACCGAGGTGCAGCTCTGGTCGGAGGAAGAGGCCGACAGCTATCGCTGGAGCCCGGCAGGACTGTTCGACAATGATACCGCGCGCAATGTCAGCCTTGTGCTGCAGCCCGAGAGCGAGCAATGGGTGCGCCTGGCTACGGAGCGGACGGACAGCGTCAACCACATCTATCGTGGCGACGCTATCGACACGATGGCGCAGCAGCTACAGCTG
>CALGCG010000065.1 GCA_937884485.1 uncultured Bacteroidales bacterium | reverse complement strand
CGGGCAATACATCACATCCGCAGGGTGGCAGAAGTATTGCATACCATACGAAGATAATGAGAATCTTATTGGTACAAAGAATGCAGCGGCAAAAACATTTAGAAGTGATTGGCGTGAAAAATGCTGCGATCAATGCAAATACAAATTCGTTGAATATAAAGGAAAGCAACACCAATGCGGCTTTTCTACATGTACGGATGAAGAAGTAGCCGAGTTTAACGAACATAATGGCTGTCAAGGCATTCGTGAATATCTCGAAACAGGTGTATTCCCAGAAAGAGGCAGAAAGTAATAATCAAGAATTAAGGAATTATGACAACAGCAATCATGGTAGCGATGGCCATCATCATCGCAATAGTAATCTTTTATATAGGAGTGTTTGTTGGCGGGAACGCCACAGGTAGGAAATTGGCTCGTGCATTATGTGATGCGATGGAGCGCAGCTCCCTGACATCTGAGGAAAAGATAGATTTATTAGAAAAGTACCAGAATGAACTGACAAAGTAAAAGAAACGGCATGAAGAAAGGTTTTTGGATAGTGGTGGCGGTGCTCGCAGCGAGCATCGCCATGAACGTGTGGTTCTGGACTTCGGAGCCGGAGATTGAAACGATATTGAAGCGTGATACGGTGTGGCGAGATACGGGGATACATGACCAAGCCCCAGCTGAGACCATCAACACCGGGCGCGTGGTGTATATCCGAGTGCCGGTGAAGAGTGGCGGATGGCTGATCGGGGACAGTCCCCGTTGTGCGACTGCCGTCTCACAAGCAGGGACAGTCCCCATGGCTCCGGAAGATTCGATAGATGTGCCTGTTCCCATTGTGCAGAAGCGGTATGAGGATAGTCTGTACACGGCGTGGGTGAGCGGCTTTGAGCCGAACCTCGACAGCCTGCGGTTGCACATGCCCGAGGTGACGAACACCATCACCAAGACCGTCTACGAGCCGACACCGCTGCTGACGTTTGGAGTGCAGGTGGGTGGCGGTTATGGACTCATCAACAGGAAGCCAGACATCTACGTGGGCATCGGCGGGCAGATCAACCTGTGGCCGAGGCGCAATCGACATTGAAGCCCGTGAGGGTGAAGGCAAGCCCGTGATGGGCGAGCACAACAACGATAAATTGTTTTTCTTTTTTTGCAAGGGGCCACAGGTTTCGAATATTTTCCTGTGGCTCCTTTTCTGCTATGAAACGCACACATCAGTAAACCCACAACCCGTTTTTGCGAGATTTATAGATTAGTAAATTCGGAAAAATGGAAATTACATTAGAAGGCATCATTGCATTAATCACGCTATTTGTCGGCGGATCCGGCATTGGCGGAATCCTGACATGGCGTTGGATGAAGAAGAAGGCCAAGGCCGAGGCCGACCAAGCCGCTGCCGAAGCCAAACAGAAGGAAGCCGAGGCCAAGGCTGCGGAAGTAGAGCTGGCGCAGAAGATACAGGACACCTATCAGGAGATATTGGAGGACAAGCAGAAGGAGGTGGACGATAACCACCGACTGATTGCCGAACTGCGCGAAGATCGTGATCACTATAAAAAAGGTTATGTTGAAATGCGCGACGAAGTGGAAAAGCTGAGCAAGGACTTCTACGACTTCAAGCGCGATACTCAGAATGAGCGACAGAAGATGAAGAGTGACATCGCCCGCAACACCCGCATCGCTGAGTCATCGCGCCCTTTTATGTGCGGCCTGGCTCCAGACTGCTCCAAGTGCGTGCCCGTCATCATCTCGGACGAGGGAACAGTTAAGCCCAAGGGCAAGCGAGGAGCGAAACACGAAATAGAACCTAATAACGAAGATTAAATATGAGTACACCCGTGACCCCACATTTCATGATAGAAGAGCTCTACGCCAGCAAGACCGCCACGGCGAAGGGCATCGACAACAAGCCGCCCATCCAGCCGCTTATCTGTCTGGTATATCTCGCTGCCTACGTGCTCGAACCTCTGCGCGAGGCGATGGGCGAGCCCATCAGGATCAGCAGCGGCTACCGATGCGAGCGGCTGAATAGAGCCGTCGGTGGTGTCGCCAACTCTCAGCACACGAAAGGTCAGGCGGCTGACATCTGCATCGACGGCGACCTGAAAAAAGGCCGCAAGTGGTTTGACTACATCCGCCAGCACCTCCAGTTCGACCAGCTCATCTGGGAGCACGACCGCAGCGGCACGTACTGGATTCACGTATCGTTCGTGCCACCCGTCTACGGGCGCAACCGCAAGCAGGTGATTGACAATCTTCTGAAGAAATAACAACTTTTTTTGAGTAATATTTGGTTTGTTTGGCTCGCAGCGGCGGGCCTTTTTTATGCTGTTATCTCGACTAAGCGAAGTGCATGGAGAGATTTCATGAGATGTCTCGACCCCGCTCGATATGACAATAGTAAACCCACAACCGCTTTTTGTCGGCTAATAAAAGAACGATAAAAAGCAAAATTCATGGAATTATTTGGAAGTAATATTAATCTTAATCTTTTCCGAAAACGGGAACAGCAACAGGAACTGTCACCCCAGCAGACGGGAGTGCCGGTGACCACCGATCCGAATGACCCGAGCAACCAGCCGCAGAAGAGTGCGGACTGGGAGAGCAAGGTGGTGAATCCGTATGGCAGGCGAAGTCTGCTGGTGCCTGCGTGGTACAGGGGTGTGTCGCTGATCATGCAGACGATGGGACAGATGCTGACGCAGTATCAGCGCATCAACAAGGATGGCGGCAACTTCGTGGAAGACCGCTGGGGGCCTAACGGCAAGTTGAACTACTTGCTCCAGGT
>CALGCG010000064.1 GCA_937884485.1 uncultured Bacteroidales bacterium | reverse complement strand
CAGACCCATGTTGGCGGAGATGACGATGCGCTGGACTTCGGAAGTGCCCTCATAGATCTCGGTGATCTTGGCGTCGCGCATCATGCGCTCCACGGGGTACTCGCGGGTGTAGCCGTAGCCGCCGTGGAACTGGACGGCCTTGGTGGTGACCTCCATGGCGGTCTCGGCGCTGAAGAGCTTGGCCATGGCGGCGTCGGCGCTGTAGGGCATGCCGTGGTCTTTCTTGTAGTGGGCGCTGCGGCAGAGCAGGCGGGCGGCCTGCACCTTGGTCTCGAGGTCGGCCATCTGGAACTGCGTGTTCTGGAACTGGCTGATCGAGCGGCCGAACTGCTTGCGCTCCTTGGTATACTTGACGGTCTCGTCCATGGCACCCTGGGCAATGCCGAGGGCCTGGCAGGCGATGCCGATACGGCCGCCGTCGAGGGTCTTCATGGCCAGGCCGAAGCCCTTGCCCAGCTGACCCAGCTGGCGGTCCTTCGGGATGCGGCAGTCCTCGAAGATAAGCTCGGTGGTGGCGCTGCCGCGGATACCCATCTTCTTCTCCTTCTTGCCGATGCTGAAGCCCGGGTCGGTCTTCTCGACGATGAAAGCGCTGATTCCCTTGGTGCCGAGGCTCTTGTCGGTCATGGCGATGATGATGAACACGTTGGCGTAGGAACCGTTGGTGATGAAGATCTTGCTGCCGTTGAGCACCCACTCGTCGCCGTCGAGGACGGCGGTGGTCTGCTGGCCGGCGGCATCGGTACCGGCATTGGGCTCGGTCAGACCGAAGGCGCCGATCCACTCGCCGCTGGCGAGCTTGGGCAGGTATTTCATCTTCTGCTCCTCGGTGCCGGCCTCCAGGATGGGGGCGCAGCAGAGGCTGGTGTGGGCCGAGAGGATGACGCCGGTGGTGGCGCAGACGCGGCTCAGTTCCTCGACGGCCATGCCATACATGATGTTGGTGCCGCCGGCGCCGCCGTACTGCGTGGGCACGGGAATGCCCATCAAGCCGATCTTGGCCATCTTCTGCACGGTCTCCATGGGGAAACGTTCTTCCTCGTCGACTTCGGCGGCGAGGGGTTTCACTTCCTTCTCTGCAAACTCGCGAATCATCTGCAGGAAGAGTTCTTCTTGTTTGGTGAAGCTAAAATCCATAGTGTGTATTTCTAATTTCTAAATTCTAATTTCTAAGTTATTTTGCTGATTCCTTTCTATCTATGTGGCGGCACAGGCTTGTGCAGGCCACTTGGGATTTAGAAATCATAAATTAGAAATTGGTGTTATTTCACTGCAATCGTTTCAATCTCGACCAGGACGCCCATGGGCAGACCCTTCACGGCGAAGGCGGCGCGGGCGGGGCAGTCGGTGCTGTAGTACTTGGCGTAGACCTCGTTCATGGGTTTGAAGTATTCCATGTCGGCCAGCAGGCAGGTGCTCTTCACCACGTCCTGGAAGGTATAGCCGGCCTCGTCGAGGATGGCCTTGATGTTCTGCATCACCTGCTCGGTCTGGGCCGTGATGCCTTCGGGCACTTCTTTGGTGGCGGGGTTGATGGGAATCTGACCCGAGATGTAGAGGGTGTTCCCGGCCTGCACTGCCTGGCTGTAGGGGCCGATGGCGGCGGGGGCATTGGGGGTGTTGATGATTTTCTTCATGTTATCGAGTTTTTATAAATTATTCTGAGGGTGCAAAGTTACGAAATTTTTTTCACATACTAATAAAAATAAATGAAAAATAGTTTCCATCCGTGTTTATCTGCTTGATTTATATTCTTGTATACCTGTGCCGCCGCCCCGCGCCGACACCCGCCGGCCGACCGCCGCGCACCCTCCGCCCACAGCGTGCGCGCCCTTTTTGCATCCCGCGGAGAGCAAGGTGGGACGGGGGCGGGGATAGGACCCGAATAGGTACCGAATAGGTACCGAATTCGGCCGTTCTTATATACTTCTTATATCGTTCTCATATAGTTCTTATATAGTATTTATATGCAGTATATAAGAACTATATGAGAACTATATAAGAACGATATAGGAACTATATGACAAGGGGCGAATTCGGTCCGAATTGGTGGCGAATTGTCCCCGTTCCGCGGCGCCGCGGCTGCCGCGTCTCCTCAATGGGAGGGAGGTTGGGGAGTGCAGCGGGGGAGGAGGATGAAAAATAAATTCTGCCATGTCGGCAAAATGTTGTATCTTTGCAGGCTGAAAAATGTTGTTCAATTCGCTCGGATTCGCGCTCTTCCTGCCGGTGGTGTTCTTGATATACTGGCTGTTGCGCCGGTGGCACCGGTGGCAGAACCTCTTTGTGCTGGCGGCGTCGTATTTCTTCTACGGCTGCTGGGACGTGCGTTTTCTGGCGCTGATAGCCTTCACGTCGGCGCTTAGTTTTCTGAGCGGGCTGTGGGTTGTGGACGCCGGGGGACACCGGAGGCGGTGGGTTGTGTGGGGCAATGTGGCCGTCAACCTGCTGATACTGGGCTTGTTCAAGTACTACGACTTCTTTGCGCAGAGCTTTGCCGACCTCTTCCTCGGCGGACGGGCTGACGGGCTGCTGCTGGGCTTGGTGCTGCCGGTGGGCATCTCGTTCTACACGTTCCAGGCCCTGAGCTATTCCATCGATGTCTACCGCGGCACGGTGCGGCCCACGCGCGACGCCGTGGAGTTCTTCGCCTACGTGGCGTTTTTCCCGCAGCTGGTGGCGGGGCCTATCGAGCGCGCTACCAACCTCTTGCCGCAGTTCCAGACGCCGCGGCGCTTCGACTATGCGCTGGCGGTCGACGGCCTGAGGCAGATGCTGTGGGGTTTCTTCAAGAAGATGGTGGTGGCCGACAGCTGTGCGCTCTATGTGGACCGCGCCTTCGCCGACCTGCAGGGTGCCAACGGCGCCACGCTGGCCGTGGGGGCGGTGCTGTTCAGTGTGCAGATCTACGGCGACTTCTCGGGCTACAGCGACATCGCCATCGGCTGTGCCAAGCTGTTCGGAATCAGGCTCCGGCGCAATTTCGACGTGCCCTATTTCAGCCGCGACATTGCGGAGTTCTGGCGCCGTTGGCACATGTCGCTGACGTCGTGGTTCCGCGACTATGTGTATATCCCCCTCGGGGGCAGCCGCGTGGGGCGCGGGAGGGTGGTGCTGAACACCTTCGTCATCTTCCTGCTGAGCGGCCTGTGGCACGGCGCCAACTGGACCTTCGTGGCCTGGGGGGCGTTCCATGCGCTGCTGTTCCTGCCGCTGATTCTGCTGGGTGTCAACCGCAGGCACCGCGGCGTGGTGGCCGAAGGGCGGTGGCTGCCCTCGTGGCGCGAGGCGGGGCAGATGGTGCTCACCTTCGCGTTGGCCACCGTGGGATGGGTGATTTTCCGTGCCGACAGCATCGGCCAGGCCTTTGAATACCTGCGCAACATGTTCACCCACGGCCTGCTGCAGCATCCGATGGGCTTCGGCGAGCTGGGGTGCAAGGTGCTGCTGGTGGCGCTGCCGCTGCTGGTGGCGGTGGAGTGGTTCAACCGCTCGTGCGAGCACGGGCTGGCGCGCCTGCCGCGGTGGCGATGGGTGCGGTGGTTGGCCTATATGGTGCTGATATTCCTAATCATGGCGTTCGCCCAGACGAGCGAGATGCCCTTTATCTATTTCCAGTTTTGAAACGTTTTGTCCTGCATATAATCCTCTTCCTGCCTCTGGCGTTGCTCTTTGTGGCGGCCATGCTGTGGGCCCTGGGCGGCACGGGGTGGCTGCGCAACGTCACCTACAGCCTCGGCCACGACGACCGCCTGCTGACCAAGGTGCGCGAGGCTTCCTCGCAGCGGGGTGCCGACGTGCTCTTCCTGGGCTCGTCGCACGCCTACCGCACCTTCGACCCGCGCCTCTTCGCCGAGTGCGGCCTGCGGGTGGTGAACCTCGGCTCCTCCAACCAGACGCCCCTGCAGAGCGAGGTGCTGCTGCGCCAGTATCTCGACTCGGTGCAGCCGCGGCTGGTGGTCATCGAGGTACATCCCGACGTCATGTCAGGCGACGGCGTCGAGGCGGCCCTCTACCAGCTGAGCGCCGTGCCGCCTTCGTGGCACATGGTGCCTATGGCGCTGCGCACATGCAACCTGAGGGTGGTGTGCTCGATGCCTTACGCTTTGCTGCACAATACGTTCAGCGACACCGCCGACCGCTTCGTGGAGCCCCGCGAGGGCTATGTGCCGGTGGGCTATGTGGAGCGTCCCGTGGAGCATTATTCGCCCCAGGCGCAGGCCTCTCAGACCATCCATGTGCTGGGTGCACAGCGGCGGGCCTTGTGGCGCTGCACAAAGTGGCTGCAGTGGCGGGGGGTGCCCTACCTGCTGGTGGAGGTGCCCGACACGCGGGTGCTGATGGATTCTTATACCAACCTGCCGCAGTTCCAGGCGGAGATGGCGCAGTACGGGGAGTTCCATTTCATGCCGCTGCCGCAGCTGGACGACTCGTTGCATTTCTACGATGCCAACCACCTGAACCAGGACGGCGTGGACATCTTCTGCCGCGCCTTCCGCGACAAAGTCATTATTCCCAAACTCAACAGCCTATGAAGATACTCGGATTGATGTCGGGCACCTCGCTCGACGGCGTCGACCTGGCGCTCTGCGATATAAACGATGGCGGCTACCGTGTGCTGGCGGCCGAGACGGTGCCCTACAGCGCCGAGTGGCGTCAGCGCCTGGCCACGCTGGAGAACGCCTCGGCGTTGGCGTACGCCCTGGCCCATGTGGAGCTGGGCCACCTCTATGGGCAGATGGTCAACCGCTTCCTGAAGGGCAAGGAACGCCCCGAGGCCATTGCTTCGCACGGCCACACCATATTCCATCAGCCGCAGCGTGGCCTGACTACCCAGATAGGCGACGGCGACGCCATTGCCGCCGAGACAGGCCTGGTGGTGGTCAGCAACTTCCGCACCCTCGACGTGGCCCTCGGCGGCCAGGGGGCTCCGCTTGTGCCCATAGGCGACGAGATGCTCTTCGGCCAGTACGACGCCTGCCTCAACCTCGGCGGCATCGCCAACATTTCCTACAGGTCGGAGGCGAAACGCATTGCCTACGACATCTGCCCGTGCAATATGCCGCTCAACCGGCTGGCCTCCATGCTGGGGCTGCCCTACGACAAAGGCGGCGCCAACGCCCGTGCCGGCGAGGTGCACACCTGCCTGCTGCACGAGCTGGACGCGCTGGAATACTACTCGCTGCCGGGGCCGAAGTCGCTGGGCAAGGAGTGGTTTGTGGGAACGTTCTGGCCCGTTGTCAAGGGCTTCCTGGGGCTGACGCCGTCGCAGTCGCAAGTGCGCGACGCCCTGGCCACGGTCACCGCCCACACGGCCCTGCAGATTGCCCGCGTGGTGGACAGCCAGGGCATCCGTTCGTTGCTGGTCACCGGCGGCGGCGCCTGGAACAGCCACCTGCTGGAGCTGCTCGGCGAGCGCTGCCCGGAGGTGCAGATTGTGGTCCCCGATGCGCTGACGGTCAACTACAAGGAGGCTGTGGTCTTTGCCCTGCTGGGCTACCTGCGCCTGGGCGGCAGGGTGAACACCCTGCGCAGCGTCACCGGCGCCCGCTGCGACTCCGTGGGCGGCACGGTGAGCGGACTGCTCCCCAAGATGTAAAATTTGTTAAAAAACTCCCTGCGATGTAATATTCCGCCCGCTTTTTCCGTCTAATATAAACAGATAAAACGGAACCGGCAGGCTATGACACCCCACACACTCGACGACTATGCACGCTACGAAATGGTGCTCCAGGACTTTGGAGGCCATATCCAGCGCTACTGCATCCGTCATGCCCACTCGGCCGACGAGGCCCGCGAGCTGATGCAGGAGGTGATGGCGGCGGTGTGGAATAGCATCGGAGGGCTGCAGGCGGAGACGCCGCGGCAGGTCAACAGCTGGCTGAAGAGCGTGATGCGCTCGACGGTGAGCGACTGGTTCCGCCGCCGGCGGATGGACACCGTGCCCATCGACGAGGCGGCCCATGTGGCCGTGGATTCCGGCGGGGACAACGAACTGGTGGAGGAGTTGCTGGCATGCCTCGACGAGGATGAGCGGCGGCTCATGCGCCGGCGCCTGGAAGGATATTCCGTGAAGGAGCTGGCCGTGGAGCAGGGCGTCAAGCCCAACGCCATGGCGCAACGCTTCTTCCGCATGATGGAAAAAATGAAACAATATGCAAGAGATGAATACGATGCAAAAGGATAACGCCGTGGAGCTGCTGATGGCCGAGCGCATACGTCGCGGCGCCGAGCAACGGATGCTCGGCGGCGCCGCCGAGGGCTACCGCCGTGCGCGGAGGCGCACGGCGGTGGTCAACACGCTGGTGGCGGCAGTGGCCGTGGGCGCCGTGGCGCTGCTGACGCAGCTGCCGCAGCCCGACGGGCTCTACGTCTCCGACCTCGGCCACCGCTCCGCGGCCCTGCTGAATGTGGACGATATATTGAATTCAAAACTATGAAACGCAGCACGCTCATCATCCTCGTTCTTTCCCTGCTGCTGGTGGGCAGCGTGGCGGCGTGGCGCTTTGTGCCGCGCCAGGTCGACGGCGACGAGCTCTTCCACCGCTACGTGGGCCTCGAGGATGTGTGCGTCACCTATATCCGCGACAAGAAGGTGGACGACAGCATCCGCGTGCCCGTTGTGCTGCTCGAGGCCGAGAGCGAACGCGGATGGGAGGTGCTCGACAGCCTCTTCGGCTATACGGCCATTCGTGAAAAGTTATTAGCCGATATCATGGCAGACCCCAACATTCCCGACTGGGTGATAGAGCGTCAGGAAAAGATGCCTTCTGTGCAAGTGCGTCGTGCCCCACGCAACAACCCGGAGCGGAAGATTGAAGTGGGTGCAGGCAGGGAGGACGATGTGATGGTGTATATACAGGCCTACCGACGGCGCATCACCATCGTGGCACCGCCGAATGTGCGTGACGGCAATGTCGCCATTTCCGATACCATAAAGGAAACCGACCGCGATGCCAAGAAGATGCGATGGACGCTCTTCGATGAGGTTATGGACGACCTGGATGCCATCGACAGTACGAAGCAATAATTTCTTAAACCATACAACACATGAAACACACAACAACACTATTGGCGCTTGTCCTGCTGCCGCTGGCGGCGGGGGCGCAGGAGGCGGTGGCCGCTGGCGGCGGTACCGCCGAGGGCGGAGGCTATGCGCTGACCTACAGCGTGGGGCAGACGGCAGTGGCCACCGCCGACGACGGGCAGCTGCGCGAAGGCGTGATGCAACCCCTCGTGGTCGAGGAGGTGGGCGTGCCCGGGGGCGCGGAACTTTCGTCGGCGGTGACCGTCTTTCCCAATCCCACCATGGACGGGGTGACAGTCCGCCAGGCGGGGCCTGATGCCGGCGGGACGCCGGCGCTCCAGGTGAAGGTCTATTCGCAGTCGGGTCAGTTGCTCGGCACCGTGCAGGGCAGCGACAAAGGGGACGTGCACATCGACCTCGGCGCCTATGCGGCAGGCGTGTATATGCTGCAAGTCAATGAAAAAACTTTTAAAATCACCAAACTATGAAGAAAATAGCATTAATCGCCACCGCGATAACTTTCCTCTTTCAACTTTCCACTTTCCACTCTGCGCATGCCCAGGCTCCGCAGGGCTTCACCTATCAGGCCGCTGTGCGCGACGCGCAGGGCCACGCTGTGGCTGGCCGTCAGGTGACGGTGCGCATAGCGTTGGTGCAGGGTACGGCCCTCGGCACCGAGAGCTACGCCGAGATGCACCAGCCCACCACCGACGCCGCAGGCCTCTTCACCATCACCGTCGGACAGGGCAACGCCTTGACCAACTGCACGATGGAGTCTTGCGTCGACTGGGCCGCCGGCCCGTGGTTCCTCCGTTCGCAGGTGGACCCCGAGGGTGGCGAGAACTTCACCCTCAGCACCACGCAGCAGCTGATGTCGGTGCCCTACGCCCTCTATGCCGCCAATGTGCAGCACGACACCGTGGTGGTGCATATCGTTGACAGTGTCATTGTGCATGTGCGCGACAGCGTGATATACGACACCGTGGACACCTATTCCTACGACAGCCATCCGGCCGACGTCGTAGGCTCCCTGCCGGGAGTATTCAGCATTTCTCCCGCCAACCGTATATGTTTCTCGAAAGGCAACTTGCAGTACAGGGCCAGTACCGATACGTGGCGTTTTGCCGAGCACCAGTGGGACATGGTGGGCACCGCGAATGCGAATATCTCTGCCGACGATACGCTGTGGATTGACCTTTTCGGGTTCGGCACCAGTGGCTACAACCAGAAGTACCCTTATATGAGCAGTACCAACCAGTCGGTCTATCCCACTACCGCTATCAACACCACCAACTACGACTGGGGTGTGAACAACGCCATCAGCAACGGAGGAGACAGCGCAGGATTGTGGCGCACATTGACGGGCAACGAATGGTACTATATCTTGGTTGAGCGTCCTAACGCTTCGTCGCTCCGAGCCCATGCCACAGTGGCAGGCATTCCCGGCATCATACTCCTGCCCGACAACTGGACTCCCATACCAGGTATCGGCATTGACTATACGCTGACTGCTTTCTCTGCTAATGTCTACACCGTGGCGCAATGGAACACACTGCAAGACAATGGAGCAGTGTTTCTGCCGGCAGCCGGAAGACGGGAGGGCGTCAACGTGACAGAAGTCGGAAGCAAGTGCCGCTATTGGAGTTCCTACTATGGCTACTCCAGCGGAGCATACCATTTCTATTGTGAATCGACCGCGTCCTCTTCTTCGACGGGATTCTATTTTGGATACGAGTGGAACTATTACGGGTGCTCTGTCCGTCTGGCCCGCGACTTGACGGTGTTGCCGTGAGGGCGAAAATGAATGGTTTTAGTGTTTGAAGGGGCCCGGGGCGGCGAGCTTTGCT
>CALGCG010000063.1 GCA_937884485.1 uncultured Bacteroidales bacterium | reverse complement strand
TCCCCAATGCTGGTCACCGAATTAGGTATCGTCAACGACGTCAATCCATAGCAATGATAGAAAGCCTGTTCCCCAATGCTGGTCACCGAATTAGGTATCGTCAACGACGTCAATCCATAGCAATGATAGAAAGCCTGTTCCCCAATGCTGGTCACCGAATTAGGTATCGTCAACGACGTCAATCCATAGCAATTATAGAAAGTCCCTTCCCCAATGCTGGTCACCGAATTAGGTATCGTCAACGACGTCAATCCACTGCAACCACAGAAAGCCTGTTCCCCAATGCTGTCCACCGAATTAGGTATCGTCAACGACGTCAATCCATAGCAATGATAGAAAGCCTCTTCCCCAATGCTGGTTACCGAATTCGGTATCGTCACCGATGTTAATCCGCTGCAACCAAAGAAAACAGAATGCCCAATGCTGGTCACCGAGTTCGGTATCGTCACCGATATCAATCCACTACAACCATAGAAAGCAGATTCCCCAATGTAAATCACCGAGTTCGGTATCGTCACCGATATCAATCCACTACAACCACAGAAAGCCTGTTCCCCAATGTAAATCACCGAGTTCGGTATTGTCACCGATGTTAATCCACTGCAACCACAGAAAGCATCCCCCAAAATGTCGGTCACCGAGTTCGGTATCGTCACCGATGTCAATTCTCTGCAATTATAGAAAGCGAGGCTCCCAATCGCTGTAACATTGTAAGTACTACCACCATTGCTGACTATGGACGGAATCGTAAGCGCTCCCGTCGGTTCTGTAAAGCCAAAGTATACACCGTAGTCTGATGGACCAACAACACTGACCGATGTCCCATCATCGTTGATGCTGTAATACAACGTCTGCCCGCTCGGCGCCACCGCCGAGAAATCAAAGGCAAAAGCCTTGGGTACACCCCAAAGCATTACCGCCAATAGAATCAATACGTTTTTCTTCATTTTTAATAGGTTTTTAGTTAAATATGGCTCGTCAATCACCATAAAAAAGAAGCGCGGGAACAACTTTCTTGCTTATCCCGCCATTCTAGGCCTTCGCATTGCCTCTGACTACAGAATAAGCAATGCCGAAGCCCACGCTGATGGTATACAACTAGACCATTGTATGCCAAACCATGGACGGTGCACATTGCTTTATTGCGGTAGTCATTAGAAGTTGCGAAGTTCAGAATGGCCGCATATAAAACGCCGTTACAACGTCTTTTTTATGTCTGTCGCCCCTGCAGGAATACTTCCCTGCCCACGTGCCCATCGCTCTCGAGTGGGGCTTCGGTGGTTCGGAAACGACGATGCAAAGATACGAAGAAAATGGGAATGGGGAAAATATTTTTTTCATTCCGCCTCCCCAAAGTATGTCTTTATGTCACCTTTTTAGCAGTTCACAATAATGGTTATTCATTAAAAACGGAGGCGGAAATACCTCCTGTTCGCTACAACTAATTTAAAAA
The DNA here is from genome assembly GCA_937884485.1 of uncultured Bacteroidales bacterium. Taxonomy (GTDB): domain Bacteria; phylum Bacteroidota; class Bacteroidia; order Bacteroidales; family P3; genus Colimorpha. The sequence continues at coordinate 19,580 of CALGCG010000063.1, read as the reverse complement.
CAGTGGCGCTCACACCTCCGTCGGGTGCCAAGAAAACTATAAATTTCGTAGATTTTTTCGTCATCGGCTTTTCCAAGCAGGTTGTTACGTCTGCGGATGATTATCTGTGCCTCATGCAGACGACTCCTTGGGTGTTCCACGCCCAGCCAGCAACAAAGAAAAGCCCACGATATTCTCGTGAGCTTTTAACGCTTTACTATTGCTTGGACTTGACTTGTGGAACTTCAGAGGGCAGGTTAGAGCGAAAACGCTTTATAATATGTTATTTATCTTCTATTTTTCTGTTTTTATATGTTGTTTTTTTAGTTATTATTTTGACTGCAAAGATACGGATTATATTTGAATCAAACAAATCTTATTCTAAAACCAATTGACTGTCAGTGTAATTTTCCCAGCGGTGGCGGGCGGCTGCCAGACCTTTGTGCAGCTGGCGTTGTAGGAGTTCTTTGGAGGGCAGTTCGGTCATATACTGCGCCACTTTGATGCCGGATTTGTCAAGTTGCAGCAGTTCTATCTGCTCGTCGCCGCCTTCGGTGCAGAGCAATAGGCCGAGGGGCTGTTCCTCGCCGGGCTCCATTTCGTTGCGTTCCAGCCAGCGCAGGTATAACTCCATTTGTCCTTTGTACTGCGCTTTGAATTTGCCGAGTTTCAAATCGATGGCAATCAGGCGGTGCAACTTGCGATGGTAGAAAAGAAGGTCGAGATAGAAGTCCTCGCCGTCGATAATCATCCGCTTCTGCCGCTCGACGAAGGTGAAGCCATTGCCCAACTCCAGTATAAACTGTTCCAGATGCGCCACAAGACTGTCCTCGAGACTCTTTTCGCTATACATACCTTTCAACCCTGTGAACTCCAAGAAATAAGGGCTTTTGAAGACAAGGTCCGGGGTGAGAACGTTGTTTTCCCGCAGTTCCGACAGCTCCTGTTTGATTAGTTCGTCTGGTTTCGTCGCAATGGCGGTGCGCTCGTACAGCATGCCGTCAATTTTTGCTCGCAACACATCTCTTCCCCAATGTTCCGTTGATGCCATTGTTAAATAGAATTCTCTTTGAATGGCATCTTTTAATGGTAATATTTCAATAATATGAGACCAACTTAATTGTGTCGCAACCTGCGACACAATCTTATTGTCGGGGAAGTATTCGGCAAACTGCATCATCCTACGTATGCTTCTAACGCCAAATCCCTTCTTGCCAAACTCCGCCTGCAATTGTGTCGCAACCTGCGACACAATCTGCTGTCCATAGGTGGCCCTTTTATTGCCAAGGACTTCGCGATTAATTCGTTCACCAATCTCCCAGAACATCAGAATTAATTCTGCATTGGCTTTTAAGGCAACATTCGCTCTTGCGCGGTTGATTATTGACCGCAAGTCGTCAATCAATAATGTTCGAACTGGTACTGTTTCTGTGGTTTTATCCATGTCTTTGGTTCTCATATTTTCACGCTGCAAAGATACAAATCTTTTCTTGTTTGGCAAAACAAACTTTAGCGGTTAGTCCTCTGTACAATTCACCCAGCACCGGCGGGCGGCTTCCAGGCCTTTGTGCAGCTGGCGTTGCAGGAGTTCTTTGGATGGTAACTCGGGTTTGAGGTCTGTATATTCAGTTTGTCCATAATCTATAACCCATAAGTTTTCTTGGTCGACTTCAATGTGTTTTCTCCCACAGTGTAGGCGTAACATGCGACAGGCATGAACTGAAGGCAACCATAGGGCAGCTCTTTCTTCCCAGTTTCTGAAATGGAGGTGACGATGGCATGCGTCAACCCGTTGTTTTTCATAAATGTCTCTAACGATTTTAGTTCGGACAGGGGATTTGCAAAGGGTTTGTTGGTCCATTTTACCTCAACGGCCCATTCCGGTTTCTGTCGGGCTTCATTTATACCAACAATGTCCACTTCACCTTGTTTTTTCTGCCCTTCGTTCCAGTTGGCGTAAGCGATATTGGCATTTCGGGGTATCCATTGCGCATATACAGCCGTTTCCACCATATTGCCAATTACCTCGTCGTTTTCATCGATGGGTTGGAATAGAGCACAACGTAGCGAAGGGTTGGTCAAATAGAGCTTGAATAATACTTCCCTCTTATAGGCCTTGGCTGTATCGTCAGCCCTGCGAATCTTTTTTACCAGAAATGCTGCTTCAAGATACTGTATATATTTGCGGAGAAGTTCTTTTTTTACTCCAGATTCCTTGGACAATCCTTCATAAGAGAACTGTGAGCCGGAATGATAGGCAATCATGGTAAAAAGAGAGTTCAACTCCTGAACATCGGTTATTCCATACAGGCTGGGTAGGTCTCGCAGTAAAACTTTGTCGATGATATCGTGTCGGATGAACTGTCCTGGATTCTCTTGGATTCGCTGGGAAAAGACAACCTCGGGATAACCACCATAGTTTATATAGTCGACGAACAACTTGTTCACCTTTGCAATGTCGATGGTGCTATTGCCCACAATAGTTCCGTTTGCCCATCCCATCTCCACAGGATGCATCAGTTGCCCATAATCTTTCAAGTGCACATATTCGTAGAATGTCAATGGAGGAAGATTGAAGTCGGTGAAACGTCCGGCGCCACTTTCGTCACTCCGTTTCTTCAGTTCGGCAGCAGCCGATCCTGAAGCTACAAACTTTACGTTGTGATAGGTGTCAACCAAGGATTTCAGATTGACCTCCCAATCTTTTAAGTATTGTATTTCGTCGAAAAACACATAGAAACGCTCTTTGCTGTCTGATTTACCCAACGCCTGTTTGGCCAGATTAAACAACTGCTCGAGCAGAATCTTGTTATAGATAGGGGTTTCTACCGAAATATATATGATGTTCTGTGGAGAAACACCATCGTCAATCAATCGCTGTATTGAATGATACAACATGACCGTCTTGCCAACGCGACGAGGCCCCATTAGAATAAGGGCTCGCCTTACCTCAGTATCACACACCAAAGGATAGAAGATATCAAGGTATAAACGGGGGCGCATCTGGGAATAGTATTTCGCTATTTCATTTTCCGTCCACCATGGATTATCCACCCTAAGTCTACCAATAACCTGTTTCTCAATCAGTTCGTTGTAAATCATATCATATATATTTAGACTGCAAAAATAGTACTTTTTTTGTTAATATGCAAATATTTTATTAAATAAGGCGCTTTTCTTGTGCTTAATATTTGTTTATGTAATAAAATAAGCATGAAATACTACATTTAATAAACTCAAATATTATTAAGAAAACAATACCCGGCCACAAAGCATAAAAATACCTGTGTAAAATTAATATTCAATTATAATCAATGCTAATACAGTGTGTTATGGGTGAATTTACAAATAAGCATGTTTGAACATGCTTAATAGTTATTCCTTGTTTTATTTAACTTTAAATCAAGCTAATATCATAGCATTTTTAAGCGAACCATCTCTAATTGGCTCAAATGCTTCGTCGTCAAACTCTTCCTGTAATTGTCGCAACACTGTCGCAACAATTTGTTTCCCATATTCAGTACGCTCGTTCCCATGCACTTCACGATTGATACGCTCGCCGATATGCCAATACATCAGCGTCAACCTAGTATTATTTTCAAGTGGAGCATTGGCTGGCCGAACGTAGGAGGTGTGGCGTTGGAAACATAGGGGAGACACGGACCGAGGTAAAGTTTGATTAGAGTTTGAGTAAAAGGGGAGTAAAACCTAAGAGGTCGTGTTGGACGGTTTTGCATTTTATACGCTCGTGTGGCGTTGCCATTGTTCGCCCTTGGCGTGGCGCACAAAGCGGAAGTCGCACATCGTGCCGCCTTGGCAGAGGGTCTGCGTGCGGATGAAGTCGGTGTACGGCAGCGAGCCGTAGTTGATGATGTCCGAGTGGCAGAACATGGTGCCGAAGCGCTCCAGCACGCCGTAGCGTGAGAAGATATGCTTGTATAGGCATTCGGTGCATTCGAAACAGAACTCGTTGCGCGGGTCGGTGTCTAGGTGCCACGTGTAGCGCCACCCTCTGCCGCTGCCTTTGCGGAAACCGAAGGGCACCACCCGTTTCATCAGCGGCATGAAGAATGGCAGTCGTGCCAGTTGCTGCATGGGCTTGGGGTCGAGGGCGGCCCACAGGTGGCGCGACAGGAAGTCGAGCCGCTCCGGTTCGCTCTGTCCCGTGGCCGCCAGCGCCTGGTCGATGGCCAGGGTGGGGAGGATGTTGCACAGGTGGCCGTAGTTGCCCTTGTCGCACCATTCGGCGTTCTCCTCTATCAGTGTCTGCATCCGGCGCAGCACCTCCTGCTGCACCCCGGACGGCAACTCCGAGAAGCAGGTCTTGTAGCGGCCTGCGTTAATCATCTTTTGTGGTGTGTACTTCATAGGATTCATTTGGTGGCCGTCACGCAGAGCCAATGGCGCTGGGGGTCGGTATGGACGGTGATGTCGCGGAAGCCGACGGCGGCGAGGTGCCGTTGCAGTTCGTCGGGGGTGTAGGTGTGCATGCCTTCGATCATCTTCTCCCACTTCTCATTTCTCCCGGTCAGGCCGTCGTCCTCGTTGACGATGAGGAAGCGGCCGCCCTCCTTCAGCACACGCCTTACGCCACGGAAACACTCCTCGATCGTGGGCCAGAAGTAGACCGTTTCGAAGGCGCTGACGAGGTTGAAACGGCCCTCCTCAAAGGGCAAGGCGGCGGCGCTGCCTTCCAGCACACGGCAGCGTCCGGCGGCGATGGCGCGGGCGTTCACCTGCTGCGACTTCTTCACCGAGACGGGCGAATAGTCGATGCCCGTCACCGTGCCCTGCGGACAGCGTTTGAGGTGACGTGCGATGTTGGCACCGCCGCCGCAGCCCACGTCGAGGACGTCGGCATCGGCGCGCACGTCCACAAACGAAAGCCCCCATTCGGCAAGCCGCGCGTGGCCGCCGCCGTTCATTCCGTTCACCATCATGCGACCCAGAAAGCCTTCCGGCTTGCGGGTATTGCTGAAGAATTTAGAGAGTAAACCCATAGATTTCAGTTGTTTGTTGATTATTTGTTAGTTCTCAATCACGGTGCAAAGATACGCCTTCCGCCCTGATGCGGCAATACCGAGAAATGGGGAATTTGACGATACTGATTTTTTTTTCAGTCGATGCTTTGCCATTCCGTACATTCTTCGTAATTTTGCAGCCGAATTTAATACCGATACAACGATGACAAAGCTGAGTGTCAATATCAACAAGGTGGCGACCATCCGCAATGCGCGGGGTGGCAACACGCCTGATGTTTTGAAGTTTGCCGTGGACTGCGAGCGCTTCGGTGCGCAGGGCATCACGGTGCATCCGCGGCCCGACGAGCGGCATATCCGCTACGCCGACGCGCTGGCTATCAAGCCGTTGATAAGTGTGGAATACAATATCGAGGGTAACCCCAAGGGAGTGTCCAAGAGCAAGCCCTACGGCTTCATTGACCTGGTGAAAGAAATCAAGCCCGCGCAGGTGACGCTGGTGCCCGATGCCGAGGGGGTGCTGACGAGCAACGCCGGCTGGGACACGGTCAAGAACCAGGACTACCTCTGCGATGTGGTCAAGGAGTTCAAGGCCTGCGGTATCCGGGTGAGCATCTTCATCGACGCCAACCCAAAGATGATCGAGATGGCGGCGCGGACGGGCACGGACCGCGTGGAGCTGTACACGGAGGCTTACGCGAGGGAGTATCATGAAGTTGCCGGCAAGATGCCGGCGCTCCAGGCCATCGCCCCCTTCGTGGAGGCCGCCAAGGTGGCGCGCGACTGCGGCCTCGGCCTCAACGCCGGGCACGACCTCTCGCTGGAGAACCTGGCGTTCTTCCACCAGCAGATACCCTGGTGCGACGAGGTCAGCATCGGCCACGCCCTCATCTCCGACGCCCTCTACCTCGGCATCGAGGAGACGATACATCGTTATCTTAAATGTTTGAATGTTTGAATGCTTGAGTGTTTAAATTGATTGTGAATCATGGACAGGAGTGCGCAGATTATCAGAACCAGTTGGGTCGGCATTGTGACCAACGTGCTGCTGGCAGCCTTCAAGGCGGCGGTGGGCGTGCTGGCCAATAGTGTGGCCATCGTGATGGACGCCGTGAACAACCTCAGCGACGCCCTGTCGAGCATCATCACCATTGTGGGCACCAAGCTCTCGCTGCGTCCGGCGGACCGCAAGCATCCCTTCGGCCACGGCCGCATAGAGTATTTCAGCGCCATCATCATCGCCGTCATCGTGCTGTCGGCGGGCGTGACGTCGCTCATCGAATCGGTGAAGAAACTTTTCAACCCCACAGAACCCTCCTACACCACCGCCACTCTGGTGGTCATCATCGTGGCCATCGTGGCCAAACTGCTGCTGGGACGCTATGTGAAGCACAAGGGCGAGCAGCTGAAGAGCGACGCCCTGGTGGCCTCGGGCTCCGACGCCCTGTTCGACGCCATCATCACCGCCGCAACGCTCCTTTCCGCAGGCATCATGCTGCTGTGGCAGGTGTCGCTCGACGGCATACTGGGCGCCATCATCTCGCTGGTCATCATCAAGGCCGGCGTCGAGATGCTGGCCTCGCCCATCAACCAGCTGCTGGGCACCAGCATCCCCAAGGAGCTGACCAACGATATCAAGAAAGAGGTGATGGCCTTCGACGAGGTGCAGGGCGTCTACGACCTGATACTGCACAACTACGGGCCGAGCGTCATCATCGGCTCGCTCCATGTCAGCGTCCGCGACACCCTGACGGCCTACGACATCCACGGCCTGGGCCGCCGCATCGCCACCGAGATGCTCGCCCGCCACGGCATCATCATGACCGTCGGCTTCTACAGTGTGGCCACCGGCGACAATCGCCGGGCGGAACTGCAGGCGGCCGTCATGCAGGTGGTGGCCAGCCACAAGGACATCATTCAGGCGCACGCCTTCTACTATTCGGAGCAGGACCGCATGCTCTCGGTCGACATCGTGCCCGCCGACAAGGTGGACGAGGAGGCCCTCGTGGCCCAGGTGGCCGCCGAGATACAACCCCTGGTGCCCGACATGCAGGTGAGCATCGTGGTGGACCATAATTATAGTGAGTGATAGAGACGTAGAGTTGTAGAGGCGTAGAGTTGTAGAGACGTAGAGTTGTAGAGACGTAGAGTTGTAGAGACGTAGAGTTGTAGAGGCGTAGAGTTGTAGAGTTGTTAATGTTTAATTGGCTATGAAACGGATAATGATAATCATGCTGCTGGCTGTCGGGCTGACGGCGGCGGCACAGGAAAAACAAGTCAATCTCGGCCTGATACCCACGCCGCAACAGGTGACCCTCTCGCCGGAGGGCAAGTCGTGTGTGCTGGCCAAGGCCAAGGTGAAGGAACAGCGCGTTAAATGGGGCCGCGGACCGCAGTCGCCCCATTTCGACGGCAACTATAGCCAGGCTTACCGCTTGACCATCGAACCTCGCAAGATCACCATCGAGTACGAGGGCGCCAAGGGCTTGGAGTATGCCCGTCTGACCCTCGCCCAGCTGCGTCAGCTGCACGACACCATGCCCTGCTGCACCATCCTCGACTGGCCGGCATATAAATACCGCGGCTGGATGGACGACCAGAGCCGCGGACCCGTGCCGCACGCCGCCTACCGCCAAAAGCAATGGCAGACGCTGCACGCCCTGAAGTACAACTTCTGCAACTACTACACCGAGCACACCCTCTACCAAGAAGAGTTCCCCGACCTGGCGCCGGCTTATCTGGCCGACTGCACGCCGCACCCCGACGAGGTCATCAACCTGCAGCTCTTCGCCCACGCCGAAGAGACACTGCGCATCCCCTTCTACGAGGACCTGATGGACAGCCGCGCCAACTTCAACCCCGCCAACCCCAAGGTCTACGATTTCCTGCGCAAGCGCATCAAGGCCGCCTACGACCGCATACCCAACTCACCCTTCTTTATCATCAACTGCGACGAGACCGAGCAGCTCGGCACCGGACGCGCCAAGAAACTGGTGGACGAGAAAGGCGCCGACCAGGTCTATGTGGATTTCATCAACAAGTGCTACGAGATGGTGAAGTCCGAGGGAACCAACGCAATCAGGCTGGCCATGTGGGGCGACATCGTGGCCAAGAACCCCGATATGATGCGCCAGCTGCCCAAGGACATGACCTACATCATGTGGGCCTACGAGCCAATAGACAGCTTCCGCCATCTCATTGCCCCCTTCAAGAACCAGGGCAACCCCTTCTGGGTGGCGGCCTCGACGGGCCACAGCGCCACCATGACCTCCACGCCGCAGCGTTACATCAAGAACATCGCCAACCTCTACCGCGACGGCTACCGCGACGGCGCCGAGGGTGCCATGCTCACCTGCTGGGACGACAACGGCGAGGCCCTCTTCGACAACAGCTGGCACGCCCAGTACTGGGCCGCCGAGATGGCTTGGAACCCCCTGAAGACCGACGACCCCGAGGAGCTGAAGCAAAGGGAACGGCAGTTCAACGAGAACTATGAGCGGCTCTTCTATGGCTCCACCGGCAAGGTGAAAGACCTCTACGCCGTCGGTGCCCTGATGTACAATCCCACCGTCGGCGACTGGTACACCAGCGCCGCGCTGATGGAGCCCCTGCTCAACTTCAACCCCGACAACACCGCCCCCGCCATGGGTGAGCGCGTAGAGAAGGTGCGCCACCTGATTGACGACATCCATATCGACTCCGCCGCCAACCCCCACGCCCTCTACGCTCTGCGCCGCATCTCGCTCACCGCCGACAAATGCCATCTGCGCATGGCAATACACAGCGCGCTGGAAAATCCTGACATGTATAGCGACTGCCAGGGCTACGCCGAGGACTACCTGCAGGCCCTGTTCGCCCTCAAGCGCGAATACCTCCGCCTCTGGGACCAGGAGAATGGCGACTACGAACGCTATGTGGTAATGAACAGATACGACGCGCTTGCGCGCGAGGTGCTCAACCTCGACCGACATGTCTTTATGCAGGTCGGGTGTAATGCAACATCGTTGCACCCTCAGGTCACCCTCCGCACCCTCTACAACGACCGTCCCATCTATTACACCCTCGACGGCTCGGAGCCCGACTCCACCTCGACCCGCTACACCGGCCCCTTCCCTCTGGAACGCTCCGCCACCATCAAGGCCATCAGCTACAACGAGTACGGCGAAGGCGTCATTAGCGAGCAGTACCTGCTGAGCCACCTCGGCATGGGCGCCAAGATAACCCTCAACACTCCATACTCCACCTACAAGGCCATCTACAGCGGTGGCGGCCCCGAGGCCCTCGTCGACGGCCAGCTGGGCAGCAGCACCACCTACGCCGACGGCCACTGGCAGGGCTACTGGGGCGACAGCATCGACGTTGTGATTGAATTTGCCGGCGAGACGCCGGCGCTCCACGAGGTCAGCATGCGCTTCATGCAGAACACCTTCGACTGGATACTGGCGCCCACCGAAATCAAAATCTTCGCCTCGAACGACGGCAAAAACTGGCGCCTCTTCAAGAACCAGACGTTCCCCATGGACCCCCGCGAAACGGGCATGCGTCTGCGGAACTACCATATCGATCTGACGGACATCAGCAGCGGGAAGCCTCCGATCATGTTGGGCTACCCTGTTGCCCGCTACCTCCGCATCGTCGTCCCCAACCCCGGTCCGCTACCCTCGTGGCATCCCGCCCCGGGCCAGCCGAGCTATATTTTTACGGATGAAATAATTATCAAATAGCAATAAGGCGTCTAACTGGTGCTAACTACCTAATAACCACCTATCAACACCCTACCAACTCCCAACCAACTCCCACCCCGGTGGGAGATGATTGGGAGTTGGTAGGTTTATGGTCGGGGAATGGGTGGACGGAGGGGCTAACGGACCACCTCGATGACGCCGTTGCGCTTCACCAGGCCGAAGTCGTTCTTGGCGCTGAAGCGGAAGTAGTAGGTGCCGTCGGGCGAGTCGGTCTGGTTGGGGTCCCAGAAGTCGGAGGTCTTGCGGATGTTCTCCACGTGATAGACCAGTGCGCCGAAGCGGTCGTAGATCCAGAGTTCGTTCATGCTGTATTCGCCTATTTCCAGCAGGTTGACCACAATCCAGAGGTCGTTGATGCCGTCGCCGTTGGGGGTGACGAGGTTGGGGAACTGGAGGTAGGTGTTGACGATGGAGATGGGGACGGTGGAGGTGTCGGTGCAGACGACGGTGAGGGTGTCGGGCCCGTGGTGGAGCCAGTAGGCGACGAGGCTGACGGGGTAGTCGCCGGCTTCGACGGGCACCTCCCAGCGGTAGGCCGGGCTCTCGTCGAGCAGGGTGTCGAAGGCGCTGCCGCTCTGGTCCTGCGCGACAAGCCAGCGGAAGGAGAGCCCTTCGGGCGTGGACTGGTTGTAGAAGCGGGCTTCGGGGTTGTGGATCGACAGGTGGTCGGGCGACCAGATGAAGGAGGCCTCGGGGGTGGGGAAGACCCAGAGGGCGGAGTCGCGGCGGATGGTGTCGCGGCAATGGTTGCTGTCGACGGCGATGAGTTGGAAGGAGAAGATGCCGGTGGTGTCGAAGCTGGCCGTCAGGAGGCTGTCAGTGCCCGAGAGGGTGTCGCCCTGTCCGTCGGCGGGCCAGAAGGTCCACTGGCGGGAGACGGAGGCTGCGGTGTCGAGCAGGCGCAGCTCGGAGGGACGGCAGTCGAGGAGGGTGGTGTCGTAGGTCATCCAGGGCGAACCGTCGAGGCTGACGACGGGGGCCAGGCGCACCGAGCCGTCGCGCGGACGCAGTACGACATGCACCATGCTGTCGCAGTCGTGGATGGTGAGGTGGGGGCTGTCGAATTCGGTGGGGCCGCCGTAGTCGAAGCCCTCGTAGATGAATCCGCTGCCGGGGCAGACGACGATGGTGTCGGCAAGGTCGTAGGTGGGATGGACGGCGAGGACGAGCGTGGTGACGGAGTCGGCGCCGTGGACGGAGGCCAGGGTGTCGGAGAGCGTGGTGTCGGACGCGAGGGTGTGGCTGTGCCAGGTGTAGGGCACCTGGTTGTCGCAGCGGTTGACATGGAGGGTGTCGGCATAGTTGCGGTAGACGTGGAGCGTGTAGACCACGGTGCTGTCGCATCCGGCGGCGTTGACGGTGTGCCACACGGTGTCGGCCAGGCAGAGCAGGGCCGGGGCCGAGGCGTCGACGGCGTCGGGCATGGCGGGCGCCGGCGTGAGCGGCGAGGAATATGTGGCAAGGGCGTTCTGCACCAGGGTGTCGCGGATGGTACGGGTGCTGTTGCGGAGCACGGTGAGGTGCATGGTGATGAGCGAGTCGGCCCCGTGGACGGTGGGGATGACGGTCTGGTGGGTGATGACGGAGGTGACGGGGTCGGCCTCGTCGAGGCTGAAGAGGACGCCGTTCCAGGTGTAGGGCAGGAGGCCCTCGCAGAGGCTGTCGGCGAGGGTGGCGGTGTGGTTGCGGTAGACGACGAGGTTGAAGGTCACGGTGCTGTCGCAGTCCTGATGGTTCAGGAGGGTATGGACGAAGCCTGTGGTGTCGCTGGCAAAGGAGATGCCGTTCCATCGGTAGGGCAGGGCGTTCTCGACGATGTAGTGTGTGATGACGGTGTCGGACGAGTGGCGGAGGGCGAGGTGGAGGGTGATGGTGCTGTCGCAGCCCAGGGCGTTGGAGGTGACGTGGACGGTGTTGGTGTCGGCAGTGAAGGTGGTGCCGTACCATACGAAGCGGTCGCAGGCGCTGGCGGCGGTGTCGCCGGTGGAGGTGGCGTTGACGGTGAGGTTGAGGATGTGGATGCTGTCGCAGATGCCGTCATCGTCGAGGTGCACCTCGGAGTGTTGGCCGGGGGTGTTGTAGGTGTTGCCGAAGAAGGAGTACTGCTGGTTGTCGCAGATGACGGCGTCGAGGGTGTCGAAGTGCAGGGCTGCCGAGGAGTTGCTGACGGAGAGCCAGAGGTGGAAGCTGCTGTCGCAGCCGTCGGAGGAGGTGAAGTGGCGGTGGAACTCGGCCGAGGTGGTTCCGGGCTGGAAAACGGTGTCGGCATAGGAGTAGGGCAACTGGGGCGAGCAGAGCAGCAGGGTGTCGCTCTGGCTGTAGACGGGGTTGACATAGAGTATGTGCTGCAGGCTTACGTCGCAGCCGTTGGGGTCGGTGGCCTCGATGGTGTAGACGTTCTTGCCGAGGACGTAGTTGCTCGGCGAGCAGGGGAGGAATTGGGTGCTTTCGTGGGTGTGCCAGGCGGTGTTGGCGGTGCGGGCGTCGAGGAGACGCAGGGTGTCCACGGCACCATAGCAGAGGGATTCCGTGCCGCTGATTTGCGGCGTGTAGGGCGGATAGGCCAGGGTGAAGGTCAGGGTTGCGGTGTCGGTGCAGGAACCGTCGGCAATGCCGCTGACGAGGGTGACGGTGTAGGTGCCGGGTTGGTTGTAGAAGGTCTGTCCGTGGTAGCTGGAGGAGGTGGCGCCGTTGCCGAAGTCCCAGCGGGCGCTTTCGCAGGGCTCGTCGGTACCCAGGGGGGTGATGCCGTCGGAGGAGACGGTGCTGTTGTTGATGAATCGGACCTGGAAACCGCAGTCCTTGTAGGTGACCACGGTGTCGAAACGCGCCATCGGGTAGCGTGTGCCGGCGAAGGCCGAGATGGTGAAGGTGCAGGCGGGGTTCTCCTGCGAGGAGACGTCGCAGTAGTAGGTGGTGTTGGCCGAGGGGATGGTGAGGGCCTGGGAGGTGCCGAGGGTGGCGTTGGTGCTGTCGTACCAGCGGTAGTTGAAGCCCATGGGGGCGGTGAGGGTATTGCTGCTGACGTCGCCGCAGTTCTCGGTGACGACGTTGCGACGCATGCACTCAAGGTTGAAATAGGCGTAGCCGAAGTGCGAGCCCTCGTTGCAGTCGAAGGTCGTCAGGCGGACGTAGACCTGCTGGTCGGCGTAGGCCGAGAGGTCGATGCCGAAGGTGGTCCAGTCTTTCCACAGCACATTGTTGGCGGCTTCGTTCCAGCCCAGGGATTGGTCGGCGATGAAGTCGGCCGACGTGCATTCGGGGTTGATGGGGGTGAAGGAGGAGTCGAGCAATTCGAGACGGAAGCGCGGCTGGTCCTCGGGGGCATGCATGGGGTCCTGCAGCACGGCGGCATAGCGCATGATGAGGAGGTTGAAGCTCAGGGTGTCGACAAAGAGACTGTAGGTGATGGCTTCGGCCTCGGGGCGGTAGGGGTTGGAACTCCAGTTGCCCAGGCGGACGCTGGAGGTGCTGCCGGAGGGAATGGTGCGCAGCAGGCCGCCGGTGCGCGGGTCGTGCTGGGTGGTGTCGTAGCAGACGGTGTGGCGGCTGTCGACGCTCAGGCTGCCATAGTTGACGGCGCCGGCGTGGTCGTAGGGGTTGCCGAAGGTGCCACTGGTGAAGAGGGCGTCGGCCGACGAGAGGTCGGTGGTGTTGACGCATCCTGAGCCGGGTTTGGGTGGGACAATGGTGGCGGTGTCGAGGATGGCGATGTCGCACGGCGTTGCTCCTGAGGTGCAGGAGGAGTTGAAGGCAATCTGGTAGCCGTGGTGTGGCGAGAGCGGCGCAATCACCAGCGGTGGCTGCGAGGGCGTGTAGGTGCCGACGGGGGTATTGTCGTCGCGGGTGACAGAGATGGTGATATTGGGTGTTCCTACCATTTCCCACGTGAGGATGACGGAGTCGCTCTCGGTTTTGACTACGCGCATGTCGAAGGCAGCGCAGGTGTTGAAGCTCAGGTCGTCGACAAAGAGTGTGGGCTGGAGCGTGGGCGTGGTGGCATTGGCATGGCGCAGGGCAATGAAGTGTGCGTCGCGGGGTGCCGAACGGAACGAGACATTGCGGTGTTCCCACACGCCGGTCTGGCTGGGTACGATGGTGAGCATCCGCGTGAAGCTGGCGGGGTCGGCGGGATCGGTCATGGTGCCCACCAGGAGTCGGTCGGAGGGATGTTCGGCATAGACCCACAGCCCCAGAGATATTTGCTGGAGCGAGTCGATGTCGATGGCCGTGGTGACGATGCGATTGGCTACGCACAGGGCATTGGTGCCGGAGTGGGCCGTGCTGTTGCTGACGGCGGTGGCGGCGCTCTGCGATGTCCAGTCTTCCGGTATGCCGTCGACAGGGAGGTCGTCGAAGTTGAAGCAGACGGGCGGAACGATGGGCGCGGTGAGCGTGTGTATACGCTGTGCATTGTCGCAGCTCATGGTGTTGCTGTCGCAGCGGAAGTAGAAGTCGTAATCGCTGTTGGGTGCAAGGGTCAGCAGGGTAGGATTGGCGGTGATGCGGATCAGGGTGCCGCTGCCTTGCGAGAATCCTCGCGGACCGTACTCGACCAGGTAGGGCGCTTCAAGGCTGTCGCCGGGGGCGCTGAGTTGGACGGTATTGTAGCTGTTGAGGGTGGCGGTGGCGATGGCTGCGGGGCAGGCGGTGACTTTCACGTCGTCCAGCTGCAGGAAAGTCTCGTCGTTGCCTGCGGGGTGGCTGCCGTTGCGGTGGTGGAAAGCAATCCAGCGTCCGTCGCCGCGGTAGGCCTCGAGAGAAATCCGGAAGGTATGCCATTGGCGCTCGTCGTCGTCATAGATGACAGTGTCGACGGGAACGAATGTGCTGGTATCGTAGGCGTCGGTCATGATGCCTACCACCAGCGTGTCGGTGTAATAGGCCGAGCGCAGGCGGAAATTAATGCTGGCGTGGCGGATGGAGTCGATGTCGAAGTCGGGCAGGAGCAGGTATTCATCTGTGGGGTACATCTGGTGTGTGTGGAAGCCAATGACGTGGTTTCCTTCGGCGGTGAAGTATTCTATCGGCCCTGTTCCGTGACGACGCAGCCACCAGTCCCACCAGCCGTCGTACTTGCAGAAGGGCAGTCCGAAACGTTCGCTCAGCTGGTAGGTGCGGTAACGGTTGTCGCAGATGGTCCCCAACGAGTCCATGACCATGTCCACTTGCACGTCGTTGATCCATTCCTCGGTGCGGATGAAGTATGGCGTTGTGTCGATGGTGAAAACGGAGTCGCCACCGTTATAGTTGTTATAGTGGATGTAGTATTGCCCGCTTTGGTCGGCATCCAGTCGCAGCGTGTGTGAATCCACGAGCCTTACGGTAACCGAGGGGAAGTTGCCCAGGCTGACATTGTTGAGGAACACGTTGCCATGGTAGGTTCTGAAGGCAATGCGTCGGTCGCCCAGCGAGTCGGTTTCGGCATAGAGCGTTTCCCAGTCGTCCCACCTCGTACTGCGTACCAGGGGGATGAACGAGGCCGTGTCTGTTCCGTCGGCCATGGTGCCGATTTCAATCCAACGCTCCGAATCCCAGTTGCAATGTATCGTTGCCCTGATTATCAGGTGCCCATACGTTGCCACCGGGGGCATCACGGTGTACTGGCTCCGACCCCATTCGTTGCCTTCGCAGCCGACGACCAGTGGCAGTTCGCCCCAGTCGAAGAACAGGCGGGGCTGGCAGTTGGTGTCTGTGTAGAAAATGCTCCAGCCGTTGGGCAGTCCCGATTGCCCGTTTTCGTGGTAGAAAGGCTCGCAGTACGGCAGGTATATGCTGTCGGGGATGTACACCCGTATCGGCGGATGGCATGTGTAGACGGCGTTGTTGCAGCTGTATTCCATATTGAAAACCTCGCCTCGTGGCAACGCGTGGACCACAGGGTGCGCTGCATCGACGTGGTAGGCATAGCGTCCATTGTTAAGGGTGCTGTAGAAGGTCAGGTCGTATTCCGCGTCGGGAATCTCTTCGGGCATGCTGAAAACCAGGTTCCCTCCAACAATCTGGTACGCCGGAGGCAGGCACGACGAGAGGTAGACCTGCCTCAGGCTGCAGGCCCCGCCTTCCGCCACGAAACATATTCTCGCCCCGTCCGGCGCATTCATCAGCACATGGTACATCTGCTGTTCCGCTGCCAGTTCCAGCGTGTCGATTATTGTTACCACCGTCGTGGACGAAAGGCTGTTGTCTGTTGTGTAGCCAACGAGCAGCCTCGTGCCCGATGCTTTAAACTGCAGGTACAGCCCTTGCAGTGTGGGCGCAGGACTGCTGACCAGCAGGCTGTCGAATACCAGCACGCTGTCCTCCACCTGGGTGCTGCCGGCGGCCATCCAGCCCCCGGGCAACTCGTAGCTCAGCAGGTCGTGCATGTCGTAGTAGAAGCATCCCCCGCCGGTATCGGCAATCTGCAGCCAGTCCACCAGCGATGTGCATCCGTCCTGCTGTGGGGCAAAGTAGCAATGGTAGCTCCCCGCAGGCAGTCTGAATCCTGCGGCAATCGTATCGCTCGTGCCCAATGTCTGCGTATAGCTGTGGCCGGTCGCGTCGCTCACCATTGTCACCGTGGCGTTTGCCGAGGGTCCCGCATAGGTGAACCGCAGTACCACCGAGTCGCGCTCCACAAAGGTCGTTCCGTGGTAATCATAGCTCCCGTGCGTAATCTGCAGCTCGTCGATATAGCAGCGCAAATTGCTGTATTCAATTCTGTGGTAGTAAATTAACGCCAGCCGGTGGTCCAGCACTTCGTCTGTCGCCGGCAGCGGAATGTTGTAGTGGGTGCGGATGTTCGTCCCGCCAAGGTCAATCGTGTCGATGATGCGGTTTTCCCATGTGTCGGTACGCCACCCCAGCAGCAGTTTCCCGCCCGGCGCGAAGTGTGTCGCGTAGAAGCTCAGCACCGAGTTCGAGTCAATTTCCACGTCCGGCAGTTCGATGACGCTCCGATAGCCCCATTCCACACCTGCAGCCCCAAGCTCCAGGGCCTTGTTGCTCTGGTTCAGGAAGTATTCGTCCCTGATGCTGGGGTAGTTCAGGAAACCTTCCACCGGATTCCAGGCGTTGCCATGCCATGGCGCGTTTTCAAAATCCTCGCAGAACGGCAGGGGATAATCCTGGTCCGCCGTATAGGTTATCATCCGGGAACTTCCGCAGACCGGTGTGCTGCACGGGCGGTAGACGATGAAGTCGTAGCGGCGGTTCTGAGCCAGTCCATTGATTCTTCCCCGCTTCTGTCCGACAAAGGTTGCCACGGTACCAGTCCCCTGGACGAAGTTTTCTTCGCCGTATTCCACCAGTACGGTGTCGTTCGGACCGTTGCTCTGCCACGCCAGGGTCACCGATGTGCCCCGCCGGTGTGTCATCCGCAGGCTGTCAATCAGGCACGAGCCAAT
This sequence comes from uncultured Bacteroidales bacterium, assembly GCA_937884485.1. Lineage (GTDB taxonomy): Bacteria > Bacteroidota > Bacteroidia > Bacteroidales > P3 > Colimorpha. The sequence continues at coordinate 2,489 of CALGCG010000063.1, read as the reverse complement.
CTCGAGATTGTGGACGCTAAGCTCCGAATTGAACCTTACTGCGACATAATTGTCTGTGGTCGAGGCCGGAATTGTAGCCTTCAGGTATATCATCCCGTAGTACGACGTGAACCCCGAGGCTAGCGGCGTGAATGTCGATGTGTCGTCGCGGTAGGTCATGGTCCCGATGGACACATTGCTGTAATATCCATTGGCCTTCAGCAGAATCTCCTTGCCTTCGTGTCCAACCAGTTGCGGCGACACGAGGTAGGCCGGGCCGTTGGGCCCGCTTCTCATGCTGAATTGTTCCTCGTTGCCGTTGGCGTCCTCTATGTTGATTTTGTCGAATGGCGCTCCGGTGCGCTTGTCGATGCACAGGTGGTCCAATGCAATGGCTGCCTGGGCGGTCGTGAATGTCAGCTGGTCCACCAGTCCCTCTTCGCTGCCGCATTGGGTGTAGAACGAAAGGATGTAGCGTGTGCCGGCCTCAAGCCCCGTGATGTGCATCGGCGAGGTGCCGGTGGTCACCACCGAGTCGTTCGTCCGGTCCGACCGGCGGATGCCGATGCTGACAACGGGCGTGCCGCTCGTAGTCCACTCTACGTAAGTCCCGAAAGCGTCCGTCCGATAGTTGCGGAGGTTGTAGATGCCGCATTTTTCAATCCGCACGTCGTCGATGTGCACTGTCCTCATGTCGCCGTCCTGCATGTCGCGTATCATGCGGAATGCCAGGCGGCTCTTGCCCGCAGGCCTGGTCCAGGTGTAATGGTGCTCTGTCCACGTGCCCGGCTGCATCAGCTCCAGGGTGTCCATCGGAACAAAGCCGTAGCTGTTGTATTCCGAGCTTGTGTTGTCGCAGAATCCCACCACAAGGCGGGTCCAATCGTGGCTCGCCTTCAGGCGGAATCCAACGTGCCAGGTATTCTCCACGTCGCCGATGTGCGGCCCCACCACCATGCCGAAATGGCTCGGAGTGGCATTGTTGCCGCAACTCAACAGCATCGCTCGTCCCTGTCTTCCCGCTTCGACCACCTGGGGCTTCGATTCCTCGTCGTCGAAATTCATACTGCGTATCCAGCACGCAGGTATCGCGCCGAGGGTGATATCGTCGAATTTCTCCCACAGCGGCAATTCCGTTCCATTGCAGAACTCGCTGCGTATCAATGCCGTGTCCGAGCAGCAGATGGTGGCGCCGATGCCCGTGGGCGTAACCGTCACCTCGTGTGCCATGCCGGGGTTGAGGTCGGTGAGCGTATGGCTTGTGCCGCTGGTCGTCGTCACCATCCGGTTGTCGACATACACGTTGTATGAAGCGGCATCCCCCGTCCACGACAGCGTGACCCCTGTGACGCTCACTGCGTCCACCGTCAGCCCGCTGGCGCTGCCCGAGCATGTCGTCGATATCCCCTGCACATTCCATGTAATCTCAAAGCCGCTGCTTGTCACGGAACCATCGCTGTGGAACCAGATGGTGACCACCCCGCTGGTGGCTGTGACATTGAAGGTACCCGTGCCGGCTACCTCGTCCACGATCTTGGTGCCTGTCATCATGTTGCCGTCCCAGATGCTGAGGCGGTCGCAGCACTCCTCCTGATTGTATGTGCCCGACAGGCTGATGGTGGCACCCTCCACGGCCTCGATAACGGCATAGCCGCTGAAGTTGTTGTTGTAGTCCCCGTCCGCTCCGCCGTCGTCGTAAAGAGTGCCGGCGTTGGCCTGGCAACCGATAATCCGAACTGTGTCGCCGTTCTCCATGTACCACGTCTGCGCCTGCACGGCCACACCCGACACCAGCATCATCAGTATGACAAAAATACGTCGGAGATATGTTTCTCGGCTACTTGCAAAAGTATCTTTTGTGTCTGTTTTCATCGGTTTTGTAGTTCCAGTTGTATGTTGTTTCTCTAAATAAATAATTGATACCTATATATATATAACAGGTATCCTTTTTAGGATGATTTTGCAAACATACGCTTTTATTTTATATTTACGAAAAAAAACTTCATCAATCGTGTCATTTTGTCCTCCTCCCCCTACGATTGCCCTCTTACCCCCTAACCAACACCCACCTCAGTGGGAGTTGGTAGGGAGATGGTAGGTGGTTATCAGGCAGTTGGATGGTCCGTCGTGCAGGAGGTGTGCTGCCTGTGTGTTTGTTGTTTATGTTGTTGGTAATGAGTGAGATATTTTGGAATTGCCTTGTTTTTTTATTTTTTTGACTTCCGGTGGCCGGATTTTTGGTGAAATGGGGCGGGGGAGGGGCGTTTTGCGGGGGGTGCTGGGATGCCGGATGAAAAATTTTTTGTTTTTGTTCAGGTTGATTTTCAGCTGTTTCGTTTTGTTTTGGATTTTTTTTTGAAAAAATATTTTGCCAGTTTGGAAAATGGTTGTATCTTTGCACTCGCTTTCGACGGAAGACAGAGATGTTGAAAAAGTTGTTGAAAAGCAAGAGTGATTTGAAACGGATGAGAAGATAGAGATAGCGTGTGTCGGACGCCTCCTTTGGGGAG
>CALGCG010000062.1 GCA_937884485.1 uncultured Bacteroidales bacterium | reverse complement strand
TGCCTGACGAGCTTCTTGCCGGCGGGACGCCGGCGCTCCATATCTATGCCTTCGCCATGGACGCCCAGGGGCGCTGCTCGGAGACGGCGTACATTACGCCCGGGGAGAACGGAAGTTACGGAGTGTCGGTAGAATCCGAGGGTTCCGGGACAACGGAAATGGTTGATACTAAGACTGGCGAAGTGCTCCGCCCCACCCCCGTCCAACCGCAGGGGACGCCCCCTGGGGACAGGGAGGAAATAATGAAAACATAAAAAATATTAAAAGGGCAATAAATATATTTTTTTTCAGTTACTAAAGGCAGAAAAAATAAATAACTTTAAGAATATTATTGTACTTATGGAATCTGTCAACATTCAGGAACTGAACGAAAGGATCGGCCGCGAGAGCGCCTTTGTGGACGTGCTGACCATGGAGGTCGGCAAGCAGATTGTGGGCCAGAAGCACATGGTGGAGAGCCTGATGATAGGCCTGCTGAGCAACGGCCACGTGCTGCTGGAGGGTGTGCCGGGTCTGGCCAAGACGCTGACCATCACCACCCTTGCCAAGGCCATCGACGCCAAGTTCAGCCGCATCCAATTCACGCCCGACCTGCTGCCCGCCGACCTGGTGGGCACCATGATCTACAGCCAGAAGAACGAGACCTTCCAGGTGAAGAAAGGCCCCATATTCAGCAACTTCATCCTTGCCGACGAAATCAACCGTGCCCCCGCCAAGGTGCAGAGCGCCCTGCTCGAGGCCATGCAGGAGCGCCAGGTGACCATCGGCGAGCAGACCTACCGCCTCGAGGAGCCCTTCCTCGTGCTGGCCACGCAGAACCCCATCGAGCAGGAGGGCACCTATCCCCTGCCCGAGGCCCAGGTGGACCGCTTCATGCTGAAAGTGGTCATCTCCTACCCCAAACGCCAGGAGGAGCGCCAGATACTGCACCAGGCCGTCAACGGCGAACGCACGGAGGGCCAGCCGCAGGGCGCCATCCTCAAGCCCGACGTCATCCTCAAGGCCCGCGAGCTGGTGCGCGAGGTGTACATGGACGAGAAGATCGAGAACTACATCACCGACATCGTCTTCGCCACGCGCTACCCCAAGGAGTACGGACTGGAGAAGCTGGCGCCGATGATCAGCTACGGCTCGTCGCCGCGCGGCAGCATCAACCTTGCCGCCGCCGCCAAGGCCTACGCCTTCATGAAGCGCCGCGGATACGTCATCCCCGAGGACGTGCGCGCCATCGCCATGGACGTGCTGCGCCACCGCATAGGCCTCACCTACGAGGCCGAGGCCGAGAACGTCACCAGCGAGGAACTGGTCAACGAGGTGCTGAACAAGGTGGAGGTGCCCTGATTTTAGTTAAGAGTTAAGAGTTAGGAGTTAAGAGTTATGGATGAATCCATAATCAAGAAGGTCCGCAAGATAGAGATCAAGGCGCGGGGACTGAGCCAGCAGATGTTCAGCGGCGAGTACCACTCGGCCTTCAAGGGGCGCGGCATGGTGTTCAGCGAAGTGCGCGAATACCAGTACGGCGACGACGTGCGCAGCATCGACTGGAACGTCACCGCCCGTTTGGCGCACCCCTATGTGAAGGTGTTCGAGGAGGAAAGGGAGCTGACGGTGATGCTGCTGGTGGACGTCAGCGGCAGCGGCCGTTTCGGCACCCAGGGGCAGTTCAAGGAAGAGCTGGCCGCCGAGGTTGCCGCCACGCTGGCCTTCAGCGCCATAGCCAACAACGACAAGGTGGGCATGATCCTCTTCAGCGACCGCATAGAGAAATTCATTCCGCCCAAGAAAGGGCGCACTCACATACTGCGCATCATACGCGAACTCATCACCTTCCGCCCCGAGAGCAACGGCACCGACATCGGCGAAGCTCTGCGCTACTTCAGCAACGCCATCAAGAAGCGCTGCACGACATTCCTGCTGAGCGACTTCTACGACACGGGCTGGACCGACGCCCTGAAGCTGGTGGCCGGCAAGCACGACCTGGTGGCCCTGCGCCTGGCCGACAAGCGTGAGAAAGAGCTGGTCAACCTGGGGCTTGTGAAGTTCTACGACCCCGAGAGCAGCCGCACGGTGTGGATAGACACCGGGTCGGCAGCGGTGCGCCGCATGGCCGACGCCCGCTATGCCGAGCACGAGCGCAAGGTGGAGAACACCATGAAGCGCTACGGCATCGACATGGCCACTCTCTGGACCGGCGAGGACTTCGTCAAGCCGCTGAAAGGGTTGCTGGCGCGGCGCAGTTAAGAGTTATGAGTTAAGAGTTAAAAGTTATTGAAATTATGAACATAACGAGGACATTGATGACGGCAAGCGCAAAAGGGGCAATCCTTTTGTCCTTCGTGTTTTTCTTGTCTTCCCACGTCCACGGACAAGCCGTGGCGCAGCTGAGCGAGGACACCATCCTGATGGGTGACCAAACGACGCTGAGCATACAGAAAGCCTCCGCTTACCCCTCGACCGACCAGCTGACGCAGAACGGCATTGTGGCCCTGAGCCAGGAGTTCGACACCGCCAAGCATACGCAGCTCACCACCCTGACAAGCTTCGAGCCCGGCATGCACTACGTCAAGCTCGGCCCCGACGACTCGCTGCAGCTGACGGTGCTGGACGTCGACGTGGACACCACCACGGCCGAGATACGCGACATAGCGCCCATCGAGAAGGTGCCCTACACCTTCTGGGAGATATTCCGCTGGGTGCTGCTGGCGTTGGCTGTCATCGCACTGACCGTGGCCGGATGGTGGTTCTGGAAGAAATGGAAGAGCGGCAAGGTGAGCGACTGGTTCGCCAACGTGCCCGTCGACACCCGCACCCCCGAGGAGCGCGCCCTCGACCGCCTGGAGAAGCTGCGCCAAAGCCAGCTGTGGCAGTCGGGCAAGACCAAGGAATACCACACCGAGCTGACCGATGCCGTGCGCACCTTCATCGAAGAGGCCACGGGCATCCGCGCCACCGAGATGACCAGCGACGAGACCATGGAGGCTGTGGAAAACGGCGCATGGGCCGTGGACATGAATCTGCTGCGCGACATCTTCCGCACGGCCGACCTGGTAAAATTCGCCAAGAGCGAACCGCTGCCCCACGAGCACGACCGCTCGATGAGCGGAGCCATACAGTTCGTCAAGGAGCTTTGGCAGCAGACCAAACCCGCCGAACCCACCGAAGGAAAGGAGGGCAAGGATGCATAACATCACCTTCGCCCACCCATGGATACTGCTGGGCCTGGTGCTGGTGCCGCTGATGGTGGCCTGGTACCTGTGGCGCTACCGCAAGCAGGAAGCCGCACTGCAGCACTCGGACATATCGCTCTTCGACGGCGTGGCCCAAAGCCTGCGCGTGCGCCTGCGCTGGCTGCCCTACGCCCTGCGCGTGGTGGCCGTGGGCGCCATCGTGGTAGCCCTGGCACGTCCGCAGAGCCAGTTGAGCCGCCAGGAAATGACGGTGGAGGGCATCGACATCGTGATGGCCATGGACCTCTCGGGTTCCATGCTGGCCGAAGACTTCAAACCCAACCGTCTGGAGGCTGCCAAGCGGGTGGCCGCCGACTTCATCAACGGTCGCAAAAACGACCGCATGGGACTCGTGGTCTTCGCCGGCGAAGCCTTCACGCAAGTGCCCTTGACCATCGACCACCAGGTGCTGCTCAAGCAGCTGGGCAACCTCAAGAGCGGCAGCATGCGCGACGGCACCGCCCTGGGCGACGGCCTGGCCACCGCCATCAACCGAATCAAAGACAGCGAGGCGCAGAGCAAGGTCATCATCCTCCTCACCGACGGCGTCAACAATCAGGGCAGCATGGACCCCCTGAGCGCCGCCGAAATCGCAGCCCTCTACAACATACGCCTCTACACCATCGGCGTGGGTTCGCTAGGCAAGGCCCCCTACCCCTTCCGCGACCAGTTCGGACGTGTGCACTACCAGAACGTGGATGTGGAGATAGACGAGGACCTGATGCGCCAGATGGCCGACGCCACCAACGACGGACGCTACTTCCGCGCCGCAAACAAGAAAGCCCTCGAGGAGATCTTCAACCAAATCGACGAGATGGAAAAAAGCAAGATAGACGTCACCCAATATGCCCAAACCAAGGACGAATACATGCCCTGGCTGTGGCTGGCGGTGGTGGCGCTGCTGCTGGAGGCACTGGTGAGATGGGGATGGATGAAGAGTTAAGAGTTATGAGTTAAGAGTTATTAAGTTATGATTCATTTTGAACACATAGAATACTTGTGGCTGCTGGTCGTAGTGGGATTGGCAGGAGTGCTGTGGGGCGTGATGGGCTGGCGGCAACGGCGACGGCTCGAACAATGGGCCGACCCAACAATGTTCGGCCGCCTGATGCCCGACCGCTCCAACTGGCGTCCCGCCGTGAAAAGCGGCCTTATACTCCTGAGCATGGCCCTGATGGTGGTGGCACTGGCCAACCCCCAGTTCGGCACCAAGATCGAAAAAGGCAAACGTTCAGGCAGCGACATCGCCATCTGCCTCGATGTGTCGAACAGCATGATGGCCGAGGACATACAGCCCAACCGCTTGGAACGTAGCAAGAAGGTAGTCTCCAACCTGCTGTCCACCCTCGCTGGCGACCGCGTGAGCCTGGTTATCTATGCCGGCACCAGCTTCATCCAGATGCCGCTCACCAACGACTACAGCGCCACCAAGCTCTTCCTTGACCAGGTGAGCTGCGACATGATTGCCTCGCAAGGCACCGCCATCGGCGACGCCATCGAGAAAGGCATGGAGACCTTCGGCTACGGCGACCCGGACCGCCCGTGGGAGGTCAACAAGGGGCGTGCCATCATCGTCATCTCCGATGGCGAAGACCATGAAGAGAATGCCGTGGAAGCCGCTCGCGAAGCCGCCAGCCAAGGTGTGCGCGTGTGCACCGTTGGCATGGGCCTGCCCGACGGCGCACCCATCCCAGAGTACAACCCACGTGGACGTACCAACAACTACAAGCGCGACCGTAACGGAAGCATCATCATGACACACCTTAACGAAAACATGCTCCGCGACATCGCTTCTGCCGGAGACGGCAAGTATGTACGTGCAAGCAACGCCGGCAGCGGATTGAACGACATCACAGAACTCATCGAAGGATTGGAGAAAGAGGACTTCGGAGAAGCTATCTTCAGCGCCTACGAAAGCCGCTACATGTACCCTCTCGCCGCGGCTCTGCTCTGCCTGCTGGCCGAGGTGCTGATTTTCGAACGCCGCAACCGCAAATGGAAACTGTTTGAAGAGGAGGACGCAAAATGAAAAAAATACTGTTCATACTTGTCATTTTCAATTTTCAACTTTTAACTTTCAATTCGCTACAGGCCCAAGCCAACCGCCATCAGCTGCGAGACGGCAACCGTAACTACAAGAACGAGCGCTACGACAAGGCCGAGGTCGACTACCGCCGCGCCCTGGAAAGCGACAGCCTCGACTACCGCGGGCAATACAACCTGGCCAATAGTCTCTACCGGCAGAAGAAATACGACGAAGCTGTGCGCCACTACGAGCAATCGCTCCAACTGCCCTCTATCACTGACCACCAACGGTGGCAATCGCTCCACAACAAAGGCAATGCACACCTCAAAGCCGGCATGGAGAACCAGGAGCAAGGAATGCAACAGTTCCAACAAGCCGTACAGTCTTATCAGGACGCCTTGAAAGTTGACCCCAAGAACGACGACACCCGCTACAACCTGGCCTATGCCCGCCGCCTGTTGCAGCAAACCCAACAGCAGCAACAGCAGCAGAACCAGCAAAACCAGGACCAGCAGAACAAAGACCAGCAACAACAGAATCAGCAGAACCAACAGAACCAGAACCAGCAAAACCAACAAGACCAGCAGAACAAGGACAACCAGCAGAACCAGCAACAGCAGAACCCCCAGGGCGACGGCAAAGAGGATCAGCAAAAAAAACAGAACAAACGTCCCAACCCCATGGAACAGCGCAAGCAGGATGCCGAGCGGATGCTGGAGGCTGTGAAGAACAACGAAAAACAGAGCCTCAAGGACCAGACCAAGAAGCTCCAGGTGGGCAACGTCAAGCACAGCGACAAAGACTGGTAAAAAGACATTGAGTCTTAGAGTCATAAAGTATTAGAGTTATAGAGATTATTGAACTATGAAAACAATAAAAACATTAATGACAACAATTGCAAAAGGGGCATTCCTTTTGTCTTTCTTGTTTTTCTTGTCTTCCCACGCCCAGGGGCAGGAGATGACCGTCCAAGCCCCGAGGTCGGTCTATGTAGGTGACAACTTCACCGTCACTTTCATCGTCAATGACAACGCCCGCGACTTCCGAGGGCCATCTTTCAAGGGATTCAGCCTCCGCTCTGGTCCCAATACCGGCCACCAAAGCTCAATGTCGAACATCAATGGCCAGTGGTCGCAGAGTGTGCAGACCACTTTCTCCTACCGCCTGCTGGCCGATGCCGAAGGAAACTTCACCGTCGGCCCCGCCACATGCAACGTCGGCGGCAAAAGCATCTCCTCGCAGAGCTTCACCATCAAGGTGGAGAAGATGAGCCAAGCTCAGCAGCAGCAACGCCAGCAGCAACAGCAGCAACGCCGTCAGGCCTACGACCCTTGGGCGCAACAGCCCCAGCCGGCATCGCAAATCGATGACACCAAACTCTTCGCCCGCGCCTCCGTCTCCAACGCCAACCCCTACCAAGGCGAGCAAGTCATCATCACCTACAAGGTCTATACCCAGGTGCCCCTCAGCCAGGTAGGCATCGACAAGCTTCCCGGCAACAAAGGCTTCTGGGCCGAAGACCTCAGTGCCGGCAAGCAAATCAAGCAGTATGAGGAGAGTCTCAACGGCCAGCGCTACCAGGTGGCCGAAATCCGCAAAGGAGCCCTCTTCGCCCAGGAGAGAGGCAAACTCACCATCGAGCCCCTCGACCTCAACGTCCTGGCCATGGTGCAGGCCCCGCGCCGTCGCACGGGCACGTTGCTCGACCTCTTCGACGACCCCTTCTTCAACATGGCCCAGGCCGTCGAATATCCCCTGCACACCAAACCCGTCACCGTCAATGTGCGCAAACTGCCGGCCGGTCCCGATGACTTCAGCGGCGCCGTGGGAAGCTTCTCCGCCAAAGGCGGCTTGAACCTCAAATCCGTCAAAGCAAACGAGGCCGTCTCCTACCGCCTCACCATCTCCGGCCGCGGCAACCTCATGCTTGTCACTCCCCCAACGCCCCAATTCCCCTCCTCCTTCGAGGTCTACGACCCACAGATCGAGGACAATATCACCAAAGGCGACAACGGAGTCTCCGGCTCCCGCACCTACGAGTGGGTTCTCATCCCCCGCAGCCAGGGCCAGTACACCATCCCCGCCTACCGCTTCGTCTATTTCGACCCCTCGTCGGCACAATATGTCACCCTCACCGTCGACGCCCAGGAACTGGAAGTGGAGAAAGGCAAAGCCACCGTGGCCGTCAAGGACGACGTGCAGCTCCTCAACTCCGACATCAACTACATCCACCCCATCAACAAACTCCGCCCGATCAACGACAAGGCCGGCAGCAACACCCTCTGGGCCATCCTCATGGGCATCAGCATCCTTGTTGCCATCGGAGTCAACATCTTCGGCAAGAAAGCCCTTGCCAAACGCGAGGACACCGCAGGCCTCCGCATCAAACGTGCCACACGACTTGCCCGCCGCCGTCTCAAGAAAGCGGCCTCTTTCCTCGGCTCCGGCGACATCAACCGCTTCTACGAGGAAATCTACCGCGCCATCTGGGGCTGCCTCTCCGACAAGTACAACATCGAACTCTCGCAGCTCAACCGCGACACCGTCAGCGCCTGCCTCGTCGACAAGCAGGTGCCCGACGAGCAGCAACAGCGCATCATGAAGGTCCTCCAGGATGTCGACTTCGCCCGCTTCGCCCCCGGCGACGCCGAAGCCCAGAAGCAGACCATTTACGACGAAGCTCTCCAAATGATTGCCGAACTTTAACCATAAAAAAAACATCAAACCCATATAGCTCATGAAACCCATTAGACCCATATTGTTATTCCTTCTCTCTCTATCGATATTCCAATCACCTCTCTCGGCACAGGAGCCCCTCCAGCGCGCCCAGCTGGCCGACAGCGCCTACCGCATTGCCGACTACGAGCAGGCCGCCACGCTCTACGAGGAGGTCCTCGCCTCGGGCTTCGCCTCTGCCGACCTCTACTACAACCTCGGCAACACCTACTACCGCCTCGACCGCTTCGGCCTCGCCATCCTCAACTACGAGCGCGCCCTGCGCCTCTCCCCCTCCATGAGTGACGCCCGCGACAACCTGGCCCTCGCCAACAGCCATACCGTCGACCGCATTGCCGAGCTGCCGCGACTCTTCGTCGTCAACTGGTACATCTCCCTCATCACCCGCATCTCCCCCTCCACCTGGCGCGTCATCACCATCCTCTTCTTCATCCTTGGCCTTGCAGCCGTCACGGTGATAACCCTCTCGCGCAACGTCACCCTCCGCAAGTCCGCCCTCGCCGTCGCCATCGCCGCCGCAGTACTCTTTCTCCTCTCCCAGCTGCTCATGATTGCCTCCACCAGCCACTTCAACGCCCGCGCCGAAGCCATCGTGATGGAACCCACCGTCACAGTCAAGAGTTCCCCCGAGCAACAGAGTGCCGACAAGCTCATCCTCCACGAGGGCACCAAGGTCACCATCTCCGAATCCCTCTCCGGCTGGCACAAAATCACCCTCTCCGATGGTACCTCCGGCTGGTGCCAGGCCTCCGACATCGAACGCATCTGAACAAGATAAAAAAACAAAACACCTATGAAAAAAATACTGTTCACCCTGTCCCTTGTCACCCTTGCCGCCCTCTTCCTCCCCTCCTCCACCCTCTACGCCCAAAGCACCTACTTCGCCGTCGACTCCACCTGTGGCTGCGACATCCTCTACACCGAAGGCATCCAGACCACCCGCGAGGGCAACCTCTACGGCTTCCGTCGCTACGACGGCACCGTCATTGCAGAACCCATCTATCCCTATGTCGGGCAGTTCAAGAACGGCTACTGCCAGGTGTGGCTCTACGACACGGCAGCCCCCATCGACCCCTCAAGCTCCGAACCGCCACTGCTGACCGGGCTCATCGACTCCACCGGGCGCGTCGTTGTCCCCTGCAGATATGACGACCTGGCCCTTCCCTCCGAGGGGCGCATAGCCGTCAGGAAAGGCAACCTCTGCGGTTTCACCGACCTGCAGGGGCAGCTCGTCATCCCGCTGCAGTTCCCCGAAGTGCTTTCCTTCTCCGACGGCCGCGCTGCCGTCACCACCTTGGTGGACTCCGCCTTCTTCTTCGGCAACTACATCGACACCCTCGGCAACCTCCTCCTCATCACCCGCCGCTACTAAAACCGCCACCACCCTGCTTTCAACAACCCCCTCTCCTACAACAACTTACGCTAACTCCTTGCTCCCCAAATGCGGCAAGGAGTTTCCGTATGTTGCTGAATGTCAGTGATATCCTTGAAACGGGTGAAAATACGTGGATTTTTGTTATATTTGCGCGATATTATAAACACACCTAAATATGAGCAACCAGAGGTATATGCAGCGTGGTGTTTCAGCGTCCAAGGAGGATGTGCACAACGCTATCAAGAACATTGACAAGGGAGTCTTCCCAAAAGCATTCTGCAAGATCATTCCGGACATTCTCGGCG
>CALGCG010000061.1 GCA_937884485.1 uncultured Bacteroidales bacterium | reverse complement strand
ACTATATGTGAACTATATGAGAACGATATAAGAACTATATAAGAACGGCCGAACAAGGGGCGAAGCAGGGGCCTATTGGGGGCGAAGCGGGGACGAGGATTTCAGGGGGGAGGGGATAAAAAAAAGCGCTGCATCCCCGCCGGATATGCGGGGATGCAGCGCAATGGGAAGGACAGGTTTCAGTCCCCAGCGACTATCTGCCGGTAGGAGTGGAGCCAGTCTGATAGAAGCCGCTCATGGTGGCGGTGAAGGGCACGGTGGTGGGGTTGCCGGCCTCGGCGGCGGCGATGTCGAGCATGATGCTGACGTTGGTCTCGTCGACGAAGTCGAGGGTCCAGGTGAGGATGCAGGGCACGTTGCCGGCCTGGGGGTGAACCACGGTGCCTTCGTACACGCCTTGCCATGAGGTGCGCTGGATGTCCAAGGTGGCGGGCTCCTCGGGCGTGGGGGTAGTGCCGCCGCCGTTGTCGGAGCTGGTGTCCTTGTCGCAGGCGGTCATGCAGACCATGGCGGCTACCGTCATCAGAGCCAAGAAGATTTTTTTCATGTTTGATGGATTGATATTATTAATGAATTGTTTTTTTGAGCGCTATTGTTTGACAATCTTGCATGCTGCGACGCCCTCGCGGGTGGCCACACGGAGCATGTAGAGCCCGGCGGGGAGCGCGGCGAGGCTGAGGGTGGGCTGCGAGGTGGTGGCCACCACACGCCCGTCGGCGTTCAGCAGGTCGGCCTGCAGCATCCCTTCGGCCTCGATGCGGATGCAGTCGGTGGCGGGGTTGGGGCTGACGGCCAGGCGCACACGGTCGGCCGCCGAGCTGATGCCCACGTGGGCGCAGGGCCACTCGATGAAGTGGGTGCCGCCGTTCATGAAGGCATATTCGACGTTGACATATTCCTCGCCATACTGGTTCAGGACCTTGTAGTTGATGTAGCGGTCGGTGCCGCCGCCACGGTGGAAGACGACGTTGACATCGTGCGGGGCCACCATGACGGTGGTGGTCTCGCTGCTGCCGAACTCCAGGGTGGCCGTGGCGTAGACGTAGCCGGAGAGGCTCTCGAAGCTCAGGTAGGCTCCGCCCTCCCATCCGCCGCCGCGCGTGCTCTCCATGACGACGGTCAGGGGGCAGTAGTCCTCGACGGCATAGTAGGTCTGCACCACGCCGACGGTGACCGTGCGGTCGCCGTGGGTGAAGGTGAGGGTGGCGGTGCGCTCGCTGCCCGAGGTGTTGGGGTCGACGCTGAAGGTGACCCACTGCGCATTGGCGCCGGGCTGCGCATCAACGTGCAGCCAGCTGTCGCTGCTGCTCACGGTCCAAGGGCTGTCGAGGAGCGGGTTGCCGGCGAAGAGCACCGAGTCGATGCCGCCCTCGCGGTCTGTCCAGCGCAAGGTGTCGCTGACGTGCTGGCCGTAGTCGGGCACGGCGCCGATCAGGGCCTGGTTGCTCTGGGTGAAGTGGTAGGTGTTGCCAATCTGGCCCGTGGGGCTGACATTGGGGCAGATGTCGTCGACGGTGTAGTAGCCGTCGCCGGCACCGCTCCAGCCGAAGTTGAAGTGGAACCATATCTGCGCGTCGCGGTACTCGTAGCCGTCGCAGACAAAGCCATGGCCGCCTTCGGAGGCCACGCCGCAATAGACGATGGGATGCTGCAGGCGCAATTCGGCCTTCAGGCTGTCGGCCCAACGCTGGTCGGTGTAGCCGGAGGTTTTGAAGATGGGGTGCAGCGAGGGGCTGTAGTAGAAATAGTCGCGCAGCGAGTTGTCGATGCTGGGGATGCCGGGCTGGCCCACCAGACCTGCCGCTCCGCTGCCGCCGGGGGCATAGCCCATGTGGAGGCTCACGCCTATGTGGTACAGCAACGTCGACACCGCCAGCTGTTCCTCCATGGGGTTGGTGGTGAGGACCTGGTCGGGCATGTTGTCCCAATCGTAGAGGGTATGGGCATAGTCGGCCGTCTGTGCGCCGTAGGGCTGGCAGTTGTAGGTGGCACGGCCACGGCCAAAGGCGGGATAGCGCCAGTAGCGCATCATCTGGCCCTGCGCCGTAGCAGCACAGCCCACAGGGAGGTGTTGCGGCGTCAGCAGGGCATAGCCGCCATCTTGGTGCCAGTGGGTTTCGAGCAGGGGGTCGACGCGGTCGTCGCCGTCGCCGTCCTTGCAGGGGTCGCCGGCACGGAGGGCCTTCCACCGTGCGGCATCGTCCTCGGTGGCCTCCACCTGCATCTCGATGCCGAGAGCTATCTGCTCGCAGTAGGCCTCAAGGCGTTCGGCCATGGGCAGGGGCAGGGCGTCGGGCCGCAGGGACGACGAGAGGGAGTAGCCCAGCACGGGGCGCGTGCAGTCGTCAGCTGCGACAAGCACGAAACCACCAGCCTCGCCGACGAAGAGGTACACCTCGGCATACTGCCACGGAGTCTGTGTCAGCACACCCTTGCCGCCAAGGGCCGAGGTCCAGAAGTGGTTGGCCACACGGGCGGCATCGGCCTTGCCGACCGGCCTGGCCATGGCAGCAAAGGCCATGGAGGCCACGAGGAGGGTTAGTATTGTTTTCTTCATATTCACTGCTTGATTATTTTCTGTACTTGGACATTGCCGTCGGAGACTATGCGGAGGTAGTAGACTCCCTGCGCAACGGCGCTCAGGTCGAGGCTGGAGCCTGCGCCCTGGAGCACGATGCGCCCGGCGGCGTCGAGCAACGAGAGATGCATGCTGCTCCCGTCGGGCGACATGATATGGAGCATATCCGTAGCCGGGTTGGGCCAGACCTTATATCCGGCAGCCGCGGCATCGTCGATACCCGCATGGGCACAGGGCCACGAGAGGAGGACGTCGGCGCCGTCGAAGTAGGCATTGTTGACCTCGATGAGGGTTTCGCCGTAATGGTTCTGAACCTTGTAGTTGATGTAGCGGTCGAGGGCGCCGCCGGAGTGCCAGCGCACCATGACATCGTGGGGGGCCACGCTGACGGTGGTGGTGCTGGAGCCACTGTTGGCGGTGTGCTGTGCGGTGCCGTAGACGGTGCCGCTGAGCGACTCGAAGCTCAGGTGGGCATCGCCGGCCCACGGCTCGTTGTGGGTGTTCTCCATCAGCACAGTGAGGGGGCAATAGTCGGTGGCGGGGTCGTAGGCTTCCTGCACCACGGTGAGGGTGGCCACATGGCTCCCTTGCGTAAAGGTCACCGTTCCCATGCGTTCAGCGCCGGTGGCATTTTCTGCAACACTGACGGTCACCTGCCCAAGGCGTTCGAAGTCGGTGCTGGAAAGGGTAATCCAGTCGGCATCGGCAGTGGAGGACCAGGCGAGGTTGAGGGTGTCGCAGGTGGAGAGCCACAGCTGCTGGCTGCCGCCCTGGCGGGTATAGCCCAGATGGTCCTCGCTGAGGAGGATTCCATAGCCGGGATGAACGCCGAGGATGGCGTCGTTGCTCTGGTTGAAGCTGTAGGCACCATAGGTGATGGCCCCGACGACATAGTAGCCGTCGCCGTCGCCATCCTCGCCAAGGTTGAAGTGGAGATAGCGCTGGGCGTTGAAGCCGTCGCAGACGAAGCAGTGTCCGCCCGCAGGACCGCTACCGCCGTGCAGCACCGGGCGCAGCTGGCGCACCTCGGCGATGAGGGTGTCGGTCCAGGCGTCATTGCTGAGCTGGCCTTTGGCACGATAGTGGATGTCGGCGGCGTTGTAGTGGAAATAGGTGGGCAGGGCAATCTCGCACTTGTTGAGGGTGGTGCCGCTATAGATGGTGGAATAATGCATATTGACGCTGACACCGCAGTGATACATCAGCGTAGCCACAGCCTCCTTCTCGGCCGCAGGGGACGAAGAGGTGAGGCGGTCGGGCATGTGGGACCAGTCGTAGCGGGTGTCGCCGAAGTCGGCGCTCTGAAGACCGTAGCCCGAATCATCGCTATAGGAATGGGTACCCTGGCCGAAGGCCGGGAAGTTCCAGTACTTCAACACCTGGGCCATGGCCGTAGCCACACAGCCGGTCATGGTGTAGCTGGGGCAATGCATGTTGTAGGGCGAGCGCTGATACCACTGTGTGGACATCAGGGGCGGCACCTCGTCGTCGGTGCCGTCCTTCAAGGAGTTGCCGCTTTCGAGGAGAGGCCACTCCTCATGCTGACGACGCATGGTGTAGTCTGCCTCATGGCGCACAGCATCAATCTCCTGATGGTAGACATAGACCGTGTTCTCCATGGCTGCGGGCAACTGCTGCGGATTGACGCCGCCCGTGAGCGACCATGCCAGCACGGGGCGCGCGCAGTCGTCGGCCGCCACCATGAGCCAGCCGCCGCAGTCGGCTGTGAAGAGGTACACATTGTCGTACTGCCACGACTGCTGCACGAGGGTTGCATCGCTCTTGCCATGCATCTGCACCTGCCAGAAGGTACGGGCCACGGCAGCGGCACAGTCAGCGTCGACAGGCGCCGCAAGGCTGCTCACAACGGGCACGACCGCCAGCAAAGATAGTATCGCCTTTTTCATTTTGCAGTTTTTCTTTTATTTTTCCAACTCCTTTACCTTATCGCACCTGATGCAGGGTGGTGACACCGCCATAGGTGTAGCCGGCATCCTCGGTCTCGCCTATCTCAAGGGTCAGATTCTCGATGACAAGGGCGCGGTTGTAGGGCACGGTGACATAGGGAGTCCACGCCAGCGAGCACTCCTCGCCGCCGGCATTGCCGTGGGCAAGGTAGGCCTTGTCGGACGTGCGGATGGCCTGGCAGGCGTTGAGCACCTCCTTGCGGCTCTCGCACACGAAGACCAGCACGCTGAGGTCATCGAGGTTGGTGATTTCAAGGTCGCCAATCTGCTGCGGGACTACATAGGCATACTCCTTGGTGAAGAAGCTCCCCGCGGTGGTCTGGCGGATGGTGTCGCCCCACTGGCCGGTGAGCAGGTCGCGCAGGATATGCATGTGGCGATACTCGCCATTGACCATATTCTCGGGATAGTAGGACGAGGCACCGGACTGGTGGTAAAACACATTGTTCTGTATCAGGGCCACATTCAGCATGTTGGTGCTGCCGTTGGCGTCGGCGGTGTAGTAGGCTTCCACCTTCACCACCATCAGGCGCGTCTGCGGGTCGATGTCGACCGTGGCGGCCACATTGACGGGGGCGTCCATCTCCAGAATCTCCGACGCACAGGAATAGGCCTGGCCCGGGTCGATATGCAACGAGTTGCCGAAGAAAGCATGGCGGTTCAAGGTCGACGAGGGGTAGCCGCTGATGCTGGCCTGGCCGGCCAAGGCATTGCCCCACTGCGTGGTGAAACGCGAGGCAAAAGTGCCCTGGTGGATGTTGATGGCGAAAACACGGCCGGGGAAAGCCGCCACGGTCTGGTCCGTAGCCTTGTGCCCCAGCGGACAGTACTGGCAGTTCACGCCTGTGTACTCCTCAATCAGGGCATTGCGTTTGCCGGGCTGCGTGGAGACAAAGGTCTGCGCCGATGCGGCACACGCCGTCAGCAACATGCCGAAAAGCGCCATCTTTCTCTTTAACTGTTTCATTTTTTGCCTATAAAGGTTAATATTATTTCATAAAGTGTTTAAAGCGTAAAAATACCTTGATACATATAAAAACGTAAAAAGAGGGAAATTCACTACACAAAAATCAAAAAATACGCGCAAAACATTAATAATCAAACATTACCGAGCAAAAAAAACTCAATGCAAGGGACATAAAAAAGGACTACCCGGAAAAACCGGGCAGTCCCAACCATAACCAAATAAATATGAAAAACTATTTTTTCGGACTGGTGCTGAACTTGGCGCAGATTATTTACGCAGACCAAGCTGTTTGACGATGGCACGATAGCGCTCGATGTCGGTCTCTTTCAAATAGTCGAGCATCTTGCGGCGTTTGCCGACGAGGCCCACAAGGGCGCGCTCGCTGACCTGATCTTTCTTGTGCTGTTTCATCAGCTCGGTGAGGTGCTGTATGCGATAGGTGAAGAGAGCAATCTGTCCCTCGGCGCTGCCAGTGTCCTGAGCCGATTTGCCATACTGGGCGAATATTTCTTCTTTCTTTTCTTTTGTCAGATACATAACGTGTTATGTTTATTTATTCCTATTATTTTGTTCTTGTTTTCGACTGCAAAATTACAACTTTTTCCCGAACTGGCAAAATATTTTTGCAAAAATTCGACATTTTAACACTTGTTAAGAAAATCCACCCCACAGAATCCGCACCTAAGACCCCTTTCCAAGCCCCTCTCAGACCGCCCCCAGGAGGCCCCCAATTCGCCCCCTATTCGGCCCTTCTTATATAGTTCACATATAGTTCTTATATACTTCTTATATAGTTCCTATATACAGTATATAAGAACTATATAAGAACTATATGAGAACGATATAGGAACGATATAAGAACGGGCGAATTGGGGGCGAGTTTGGGGCGAGGTGGGGACGGGGTTGGAGGCGGGAGGAGGGGTGGGGGAGAGGGGGATGGCACGTTTTTTGCAGCATGTTGCAGGAGGGGTATGGTGAAGAAAGGTGAAAAATGTTTGCAGGATTGGGAAAAAAGTTGTATTTTTGTATGTTTTTCTATCCTGCATGAGGATGGATAATGTTTTGAATTGTAATATAATATATAATAAAGGAACTAAACAATATGGCTAATTTTTTGACCAAACTGTTCGGCAACAAGAGCCAGCGCGACCTGAAGGTTATCAAACCCTTCCTGGATGCGACCTTGGCGGTGTACCCTGCCATCCAGGCTTTGTCGAACGATGCTTTGAGAGCGAAAACCATTGAATTCAAGGAGCGTATTGCCAAGGCCGTGGAGCAGGAGGAGACCGAGTTGGCCACCCTGCGCACGCGCATCGAGGAGGAATACGACATGCCCATCGACGAGAAAGAGGGCCTATACAAACGCATCGACGAACTGGAGAAGCAAGGCTACGACAAGACCCAGAAAGTGCTGGACGACATACTGCCCGAGGCCTTCGCCGTGGTGAAGGAGACGGCCCGCCGCTTTGCGCAGAACGAGACCGTGGAGGTCACCGCCACTGACCACGACCGCGACCTGGCGGCCACGCACGCCTCCATCACCATCGAGGGCGACAAGGCCATCTACAAGAACCACTGGATGGCCGGCGGCAACGAGATTACCTGGGACATGGTGCACTACGACGTGCAGATCATCGGCGGCGTGGTGCTGCACAGCGGCAAGATTGCCGAGATGGCCACGGGTGAGGGTAAGACCCTGGTGGCCACGCTGCCCGTCTACCTCAACGCCCTGCCCGGCAAGGGTGTGCACGTGGTGACCGTGAACGACTACCTTGCAAAACGTGACTCGGAATGGA
>CALGCG010000060.1 GCA_937884485.1 uncultured Bacteroidales bacterium | reverse complement strand
GTGGAAAACCGGCCGCAGCTGGCACGCCGAGAGCGTGTACCTCAACACTGACGACGACACCTTCGAGCCGGACGACCTCGAAATGGTGCGCAAGGTACTGGATCAGGATCCGAACGCCGTCATGCTGAACGGCTACTACTGCGGGCACTTCGCAGAGGATATGAGCGCCGCAGAAATCGAGGGCGGGATCCGTTGGCACTATGAAAACGGCTACAACCTGCTGAAAGACTCGGCAGCCTTCCCACCGGAGCCTATGGAGCGCCCGGCAGACCTACCGGCTGACATGCCGTGGTACGGAAAAGCCACCGCAGCAGAGCCGGATCCCTATGTTTACGACGGCTACATGAGCGCCGAGGACTACGAGCTCATGCACGCACACATGGCCGAGGCTCAGGCGACAGAAAAGCCGCCCGACACCCTGACACTGGAGCTCACGTTCACACCGGAACAGGCCGCGGCAGTCGTGGCAGCAGTCAAGCCGGTGATTGACAAGGCGATCGACACGATCGTGCAAGCTCTCCGGGAGTTCGCAGACTGGGCCGCCGACGTACTCAGGAAGGTGGCAGCAGCCACGGCAAAGACCGCGAGCGACCTCGTGGACTCCCTACTCTATACCGCGAACGAGCACCCGAAGTGGTGGCACCTATACAAACACGCCAAGAAGGCAAGAACCCGCAAAAAATACCGGCGACGACTCATGCAGCAGCTACTCAGAAAGCTGGAGGCCGCCGCTGTGACATAAAGGAGGTGATCGTGTGAGCACACCATACAGAACATGCCCGGAGTGCGGAAGCAATCTGGATCCGGGCGAGCGCTGCACATGCAGCGAGAAGCGCGAAGCTGCACCGGAAGCAGCCGAGGAAGCGGGCCAGCAGGCAACCGTAAACCCTCACGAGCCCGTACTCGCTCCCGGAGCGTAAATGCACGCTACGAGACTTGTCGAGAGTGCGGGCTTGACTGGAACGTCAGCAAGCAGGCGGTGATCCCGTGGAGCGGGTACCTCTGCCCGGTATGCTGGAGCAGACAACGAAAGGAGGCGCAAGCCCGTGAAAGTAGTCAAAGCAAGAACACCGGAGGGCGTGACGGTAGATCTCGCCGCGATCCCTCCACACGATACTGACGCCATGTGCCGGACGCTGATCGGCTGCGTCGGTAGATTATTTGAGAACCCGGCCGTCAAGGCCGACTATGAACGCTGGCAGCAAGAACGCCAGCAGAGATTGAAAGGAGCAAACACATGAGAAACGAGGTTATTTTTGACAAGTCCGGGATCCCCGACATTATGGTGGTATTTACACCGGACGAGCTGGGACTCCCGGCAACCCTGAAAGGCAGAAAGGTGAGCGAGTACCTGATCAGCAAATACCCCAACACCCTGATCGGCGGCGTGCCGCACTCCCTCCCGTTCCAGAAGCCTGCCGTGGACGTGAACTTCGACGAGGCCGTCCAGCTCTGCGAGAGCAAGGGCCCCGGCTGGCATTTACTCACTAACGACGAATGGGCGGCGCTGGCTCGCCAGAGCTGGGAGAACGACACCATGCCGACCGGCAACACTGCCAGCGGCAAGAGCCACAGCCACCCGGAACAGACCGGCACTACATACGACGGAGGCTACGGCAAGACGTTGACCGGCTCCGGCCCGGTAGCATGGAACCATGACAGGACAGCCGAAGGCGTCAGCGACATGTGCGGCAACATCTGGGAACACGTCGGCGGGATCCGCTTCCTGAATGGACAGGTGCAGGTGATCCCTGACAACGGCGCCGCAGCTGGCGCGGATCAGTCCGCTGACTCTAAGGAATGGGAGGCAATCTACACAGCAGACGGCGATCCGGTGTACTTCAACCCGCGCGGCGGTGAGATCTTCGTGGAGCCTACCGAAGCCGAGGACAAGGACTACGACGGCGTGCGCTTCATGGAACTGGAAGCGAAAGGCCTCGACGTACCGGACAAACTGATCGAGCTCGGCCTCTATCCTCCGGCCGGATATGAAAGCGACGAATATTTCTGGATCGACAACAACGCCGAGCGCTGCGTGTTTCGCGGGGGCGCCTGGTACAGCGGTGCGTACGCTGGCGTGTTCTCCCTCGCCGGCTCCTCCCGCTCGTCCTCGAACACGTCCTTCGGCTTCCGCTCCGCTTATATCCCGGAAATCGGGTAATCTGACAATCTGAAAATCTGGCAAGGGGCGGCCCGCCAAAGCCGCCCCTCACCATTAAGGAGTTAAACATGGACAATTTACAACTGCGGCAGCGTATCGTCCGTTCCATGATACGGGTGAGCGAACGCACCGCAAATATGCGAAAACCGGAGAAATTCGAGTACCGCAAGCACATGACGGCCGCGTTCATGGACATGCTGGAGCTCTGCATTGAGGCAAACCGCGCCCGCGCAGGTAGCCAACGCAGAAAAGAGCTACAGAACGCCATGGACACGAAGCTGGACGTGCTGCGCTCTCTTGTAGACACGGCAGTCTCACCGGAGGATCGCCTGATCTCTCCGGGGCTCCATGAAATCTGGAGCAAAGAACTGAACGAAATCGGGCGCATGCTCGGCGGCTGGAAAAAGTCGGACGAGTAGCGGCCCGTGGGGAATGTGTCGGTAAAAAAGGGAGCGCTGCGTGTATCGC
Organism: uncultured Bacteroidales bacterium; assembly: GCA_937884485.1. Classification (GTDB taxonomy): domain Bacteria; phylum Bacteroidota; class Bacteroidia; order Bacteroidales; family P3; genus Colimorpha. Next base: position 8,416 of record CALGCG010000060.1, on the reverse strand, counting down.
GGGGGCAACTGGAACAACGGTGCGAACGCTGGCGTGTTCTACCTCAACGGCAACAACTCCCGCTCGAACTCGAACACGAACATCGGCTTCCGCTCCGCTCTTGCCTTATTCGTTTATTGTCTGCGGGCCACGGCTCAGCAGAAACACAAAGGCAAAAGGGACATATTTCCCGGCCGACAAGGCCAAAGACACACGCTCGTGCAGCTTGCCGGTGAAAGTCGCCGGGAGCGGCGAGCAAACCGCGCAGGCTGGCCGTTCCTGTGCAAACAGGTGAAGGGCTGCCGGATCCTACGGTGTGGCGACCGTAGCGTGAACGCAGCGCCGAGGAATGTCACACGCGGGCCATAATTTTGACCACATGGAAGGAGTGAGGACATGGACAAAGAGATCCAACTCTCCCTTCTGGAGCGTATATACTCGTGGGAAAATCTGCTGGACGCATACCACGAGGCAGCAAGCGAGAAATGGTACCGCAACGACGTGACGGCCTTCTCCGCTAATCTGGAGGAAAACCTGATCAGCATACAGAACGACCTCATGTGGCGCACCTATCGCGTGGGCCGGTACCGGCAGTTCTACGTCACGGAGCCGAAAAAGCGGCTCATAATGGCGCTGGGCTTCCGGGATCGCGTCGTTCAATGGGCCATTTACCTGCAAATCAACCAAGAGCTCGACAATGGCATGATATACCACAGCTACGGGTGCAGAGTCGGCAAGGGTACCACCAGAGCGGCCGACAAGCTGCAAGACTGGTGCACCCTCGTGGATCGCAAGCCTGAGCGCTGGCACTACTTAAAGCTGGACGTTTCCAAGTATTTCTACCGAGTAGACCATGAGGTGCTGCTCGGTATTTTAGCGCGTAAATATCCGGCTGAGGACGGCTTTCTGTGGCTTATGCGCACGATCGTGTGTTGCGACCACACGCCGTTCGGGCTGCCTCCGGGCAAGAGTGCCGACGAGGTGCCGCCTTCTGAGCGACTGTTCGAGGTAGGCATGCCGATCGGCAACCTCACCAGCCAGCTGCTTGCGAATGTCTGCCTCAACGAGCTGGATCAGTACATCAAGCACGAGCTCAAAGCCCACTACTACGTCAGATACATGGACGACATGGTGCTGCTGCACCCTGACGCCAAGGTACTGAACGAATGGCGGGTACTGATTGAGGACTACCTCAACAATGTGCTCCACCTCGAACTCAACAGCAAGACCACGATCGGCCTCGTCTGCCGAGGGATCACCTTCGTGGGCTGCCGGATCTATCCGGGCTATCGCAAGCCGACGCCTCAGTCTGTCAAGAAAATGAAGGCGCGCATGCGGTACATAGCCAAGGAATACGAGGCCGGGCTGATCGACTTCGACGCAGTGGACGCAACCATGCAGAGCTACTTCGGCATGCTGGGCCACTGTGCCACCCACGGGCTCCAGATATGGATCGAACACAACATAATTTTCAAACGCAGAGACGCGGGAACGTCTCAGGAGGTGAACACATGGACGTAATAACCCTATTGATCGCCTGCCTGCCCTCGGCAGTGACAGGCTTCTGCTTCTGGTGTATTCAACAGAGGATCCAGAAGGCAGACAAGAAACGCGAGGACGAGGAAAAGAAGCGCCGCGAGGACGAGGAAAAGCGCGAGAAGCTGCGCGAGCAGCAGGAGCTCTTTCTGGTGCAAGGCGTAAACGCTGCGATCGCTCTCGGCGAGGCTACGGCCAAGGCTGTGCAGCGGATCCCTGACGCCCACTGCAACGGCGACATGCACGCCGCGCTTGACTATGCCGCCAAGGTAAAACACGAGCAGCGGGACTTCCTCGCCAAACAGGGGATCATGCAGCTATACGAATAAGGAGGTGCGGACAATGCGCGAACAATACGAAAGCACGGCCGCACTCGACGGCATAATGCTGGAGGAAGATCAGGCCGAAAGGATCCAGCAGCTCACCGAGGAAAACCGGAGGCTCAGGAGACAGATCCGCGAGCTGAAAGCTGCTGCAGCAGCCAAGAAAAAAGTGGAGTTTTCAAAGCTCATTTTCGTGGGCGTGAGCGTGTTCACCGTATCGTTCACTGTCTTTTGCTGCTACATGATCTGGATCACTATGGACACTACGCCGCTGGCGTACCTGATCCCGGCTGTGTTCGCCGAAATGGCCGCGGCGACCGGCTTCTATTACACCAAGGCCAAGGTAGAAAACAAGATCAAGCTCATGGCGCTTTACGGAGTAAAACCGGAGGCGTCAGACTTTAACAACTACTAAGGAGGTACAACATGGCACTCACTGGCAAAACCAACGAGGAAAAGATCTGGAACTTCCTCGCAAGCAAGGGCCTGAACGCCTTCGGCGTGGCGGGCCTCATGGGTAATCTCTACGCAGAGAGCGCCCTCAACCCTCAGAACCTCCAGAACACCTACGAGAAAAAGCTCGGCCTCTCGGACGCGGAATACACCGCAGCCGTGGACTCCGGCAGCTACACCGGCTTCGTGCGTGACTCGGCGGGCTACGGCCTCGCCCAGTGGACATACTGGAGCCGCAAGGAGGCGCTGCTCGCTTATGCGAAGGCAGCCAAGGCCTCGATCGGCGATCTGGAGACACAGCTCGGCTTCCTGTTCAAAGAGCTGAGCGAAGGCTACACCTCAGTGCTGGCCGTGCTGAAAACAGCCACCAGCGTGAGGCAGGCGTCGGACGTCGTGCTGACCAAGTACGAGCGCCCGGCAAACCAAGGCGAAAGCGTGCAGATCAAGCGCGCGAGCTACGGCCAGAGCTACTACGACAAGTACGCAAAGGTGGCAGCAACCAAACCCGAAAAGGAAGGAGGCAACAGCATGAGCGACAGACAGAATATTGTCAACGCGGCCGTGTCTTATATCGGCTGCAAGGAGTCCGACGGCTCCCACAAAAAGATTATTGATCTTTACAACTCCCACAAGCCCCTCGCCAGAGGCTACGCCATGAAGTACACTGACGCATGGTGCGCGACCTTCGTGTCCGCTATGGCGATCAAGTGCGGCCTGACCGCTATTCTTCCGACTGAGTGCGGCTGTGAGAAAATGATCGAACTGTTCAAAAAGCTGGGAAGCTGGCAGGAGGACGACGCATACGTTCCCCAGCCCGGCGACGTCATTTTCTACGACTGGGACGACTCCGGCAGCGGCGACAACAGAGGCTACTCTGATCACGTCGGCATTGTCGAGAAGGTCAGCGGCTCCACTATCACGATCGTTGAGGGCAACATGAGCAACGCCGTGGGCCGTCGTAATCTGAAAGTGAACGCTCGCTACATCAGAGGCTATGGCGTGCCTAAATACAAGGACGGCGGCAGCGCTTCCGGTGGCGACACTGGCAACGGAACCGGTACCGGCAGCACAGACAAGGCTCTGGCCTTCAAAGTCGGCGACGTGGTGGAGTTTACCGGCTCCAGACACTACGCAAACGCCAACGCAGCAACCGGCCCAGCCTGCAAAGCGGGCAAGGCCAAGGTGACGGCCGTATATCCTACCGGCAAGCACCCGTACCATGTAGTCAGAGTCACCGGCTCCGGCTCCACTGTCTACGGCTGGGTAGACGAGGACGACGTGAAGGCAATCAGCGAGATCTCCGTCGGCGACGTCGTACAGTTCGCCGGTGGCCCTCATTACACCAGCGCCAATGCCAAGAGCTACAAGACAAGCCCGAAGGCTGGCCCTGCGAAGGTGACGGCGATCAGTAAGGGCGCAAAGCACCCCTACCATATCGTGCACACCAACAGCCAGTCCAGCGTCTACGGCTGGGTAGACGCCGACAAGGTGAGCAAGTAAGGTGACAGCATGGTGGAAACAGTAACAAGCGCGGCCCTGCTGCTCGTAGCGGTGGCTGTGCTCGTCTATATTGTCGCCACATGGAGGGCAGACAACGACGGGTGCGACGAAACCCAGTGCGACACCTGCCCGTTCCCATGTGAGAAACACACAGAAAGAGGTGCAAAGAAATGAACGAGACATTACAACAGATCGCGAACGCCTGCGTCCCTGTCCTGTGCCTGCTGATCACAGCGGGCGGGGCCTATCTGGTGGCACTGCTTCGCAAAAAGACCGCCCAGCTCCAGCAGGAGCTCGACAACAAGACCGCTGACAAGTACATGAACATGGCCTGCGACGCGGTAGCTCAGGCGGTAACATACACAGCCCAGACCTTCGTTGACACCCTCAAAGCCGAGGGAGCGTTCACGAAGGAAAAGCAGCTGGAGGCCTTCGAGAAGGCCAAGAGCAAGACGCTGGAGATCCTCGGCGACACGGTAGTGGCCGCACTCGGTCAGATCTACGGCGACTTCGACGTCTGGCTCAACACTAAGATCGAGCAGGTATGCCGTGAAATCAAGGTACCCGCGACTGACACAGCAGCCACAGCGGCAACGGCGGCCAGCGTAGCGACTACGATCGCCACCACAGCCGTGCAGCAGCTCGCAGCAGAGGCGAAAACGCAGCCCGGAGCGCCCGAACCCGACGCCACGGCGACAGAATAATAAAAAATAGCCCTGTGAGCTCCTGAGAGCCCGCAGGACGAACGAAAGAGCCCGGAGGGTATAAACTACCCACCGGGCCCTTTTTGCGTCTTAAAACGCCTCTATTTTGAGAATTTGACCACCACGGCCACCACCTTTTTGACAAAGTGGAGGATCCGCTTCCCTGTGTTCAAATTCGCGCCTTCTGGTGCGCCGGACGGCGCGAAACACGAACCGCCGCCCGGATCACCTTCGACCGCCTTTTCCACGAGCTCCAGCGTCACCTTGCAACGCTCGCCGGTGTAATTGAGAACCAGCACCAGCTTGTCGTCGTCGTAGAGGTACACCGCATTGAGGAATGTGTCAACCAGAAAAGCGCGGTACATGTCGTCGTTGACGTCGCCGTTCCTGAAACGCTCCAAGAAGTAGATCACCTGATCACGTTCCAGAGCTGGCTCGCTTATGAGCTGCTGCGCGATCCCCTTCTCGATCTGGGCCCGCTCAGCCTCCAGCTCCATGAGGCGCGACTTCGTGCTGGGCGTTATGATCCCGGCCTCAATCGCTGCGAGCATGTTCTGGATCGCCTTCGCGTTCTCTTTCTGGCGCGCTTCGAGTGCATGGAGCGCGCTCTTGTCCTGTTCACGCTGCTGAAACTCCATGCAGCGATCGGCGACCTCGTTCACGAAGTCGTCGGAGTGTATCAGATCCACGAGCTCGTTCACCACCAGCTGCTCGATCCATGCCTTCGGCGCTCGTTCCTTCTCGCACTTATGCGCCCGGCGCCCATTGCATGTGTAGTAGTAATACACGCGGCCGGTGCGGCTGGTGCCGCCGTCGCCAGTCATAGGCTCACCACAATGGCCGCAGAACAGCTTCGAGGTGAGCAGAAACGAAGTCTCGCGCTGTGCCGCCGGTGCCCGGTGGTGCTTTTCGACCATGAGCCGGCACTTGTCAAACAGTTCCCGGCTGACAATGGCCGGGATCGCGTCCTCGACTCGAATGTCCCGGAACTCATAGACGCCGACGTACTTCTCATTCTGGAGGATCCGGCGCAGACTGTTTTTATTAAACAGGCCGCCGCGGCTCGTCCGGTACCCTTCGTTATTCAGGCGCGTGTATATGTCCTTCGCACTCTCGCCTGCTGCGTATTCCTCGAAGATCCGGCGAACCACCGGAGCAGTGGCCGGATCTATCTCGAAGCGGCCGTCCGGGCCCTTCCTGAGCCCGATCACAGTCTGGCCCAGCGTTTTGAGCTCCAGCGCCGAGTCGTAGAACCCGCGCTTGACGTTCTGGCTCAGGTTTTCGCTGTAATATTCGGCGTAGCCTTCCATGACCGACTCCAGAATAATGCCCTCTGGGCCTTCCGGGATCGTCTCTTTTGCGTAGAAAATGCGCACGCCGTACTTTTTGAGCTTATACTTATACATGGCCGAGTCGTACCGGTTACGGGCGAAACGGTCAGTTTTCCAGCAGATCACAGCCTTAAAAACGCCGCGCTCGCAGTCCCGGAGCATGCGCTGGAAGTCCGGGCGCTTGTCTGATCGGCCGGTGAGAGCCTTGTCTATATATTCACCCACGACCGTGAGGCCGTTCCTCCGGGCAAACTCGTGACACTCTCGAAGCTGGCCCTCTATACTTTCTTCACGCTGGCCGCTGCTGGAGTACCGGGCGTATATAACCGCCGGGATCAGCGGAGCGGCTGCCTGTGTCTTTTTGCCTGCTGCCATTATAAGATTGTCGGGCCTGCTGCCGGAGCGTCGGAGATCCCCGCCTTCTGTTTAAGCTCCGAGAGGAACGAAGCAAAACCGGCCGGAGGGCCCACCATTTCAAAGGACAGCACCGCGGGCTCACCACTGGCTGCTGTGTAATTGATCACGAAAAAGTCTTTATATGTGGCCTTCTGCTTTTTGCCGACGCCGGAGACGCCGCCAACCACAGCACCGAGCGGGCCCAGAAGGACGCCACCAACCACAGCGCGACCGATCACACTCTTGTCAACCTCTGCGATCTGCTTCTCGTTGACCTTCTCGGCGGCCGTCACCTGATCATAGGACAGGTAGGCCACGCCCTTGCCGTTGACGATCTGCTGGATCTCGATCTTGTCAGAAAACAGGGAGATCTTGACCGTGCTCGGCGCCTTCATGCCCGGCACGCAGCCGTCAACCACCAGAAACTTGTAAAAAGTCGCTTTTTCTTTCTTTCCGAAAAGTCCCATATTTTAACCACCTTCCAGCCCGCCACTGTGCGGGCTCTTTTTTTATGCCTTTTATGCTTAACCAGAACTGCCCCCTCCGGGTGAAGGGGACAGCTCCGGGCTCTCACCGCCTACGCTTCCTGTACCATTCCAGCCGGATCACGTTTTTTATATTTGCCAGTATCGACGAGATCGTCGAGGTATTCGAGCGCTTTTTCTTTTCCTTCCACGTTCAAAGAACGGAAACGATCGAGAAGCTGACGCTCTGCTGGCTCCGGCGGTATGTACGGAGTGACCGGCTCGTCCCGGCCGTACAGAGACTCGACGGAAACGCCGAGTACACTCGCAATCCTGAGCATTTTGTCCACGCCAATGTTGAGCTCATTCGTCTTTCCTTTTATGATGTCGTCCACCGTTGACGTGCGAAGCCCTGCGGCCTGAGCGAGTTGTGCGGGCTTCATGTTGCGAGCTTCAAGGAGTTGTTCGAGTCTTTCCTTCATGTGCTTGATCACCTCCTTCCTGCATTAGTATAGCAGAAAAAACTCCGTTTGTAAATAATTTTTTCCGATTTACCGGAAAATTTTCAAAAAAGCCCTTGACTTTTTCCGGTGAACCGGTATAATGTAAATAGTTCTTCCGGTAGACCGGAAAACGAAAGGAGCAAAAACATGACAGCGCAAGAGATTAAAAAAGCATACCAGAAGGCCAAAAGAGCCTATGAAAAAAGAACCGGCGACAAGTACACATGGGTGATGAACGCCAGACAGCAGCAGCTCGGAACCGCGACGATCATGTGTGCAATAGCGTGGGACTTCGAGGACAGACTTCGCAGAGCAGAGAAAGCTCTCGCAGGCTTCGAGAAGTTCTGGGAGGAAAGAATGGCCGACTACTCCAAAAGAGCCAAAGAGGAAAAGTGGAAAAATGAGCACACGCCCGGCTGGTACTTCGGAAAAAATGACACATTCTGGCAGGACGTTGTGGCCAACACCGAAAAGCTCGCAGCTGACAAAGCGAGCGAACTCGAAAGCCGCCACAAAAGTGTTGAGACCGAAAAGAAGAACCTCGCAGAGCACGGCGACTACAACAAAACGCTGGAGGCAGCAATCGCAAAAGCCAACGCCCTGATCGCAGAAACAGAGGTGCAGGACTTCTTGAAAACAATCGGAGGGCGCGCCTTCGTGGAGCCGAAGGAACACGGCGGGGATCATACATACCACCACGCCGAGGTGTATGTCCGTTTTCAGTACACACCGGAAAACTAACAACCAGCACCCGTAGCTCAGAAGGACAGAGCGCCACGCTCCGAACGTGGAGGCCCGCGCGTTCGAGTCGCGCCGGGTGCATTATAGCCGAAACGCCCACCGGGGCGTCTGCTGGAACTGGCCCACCAGCACCGACGAGGCAGGCCAACACAAAGAAAGGAGGACAACAGAATGGCATACCCAAATCTGGTCGCAGAAATGACTCGGCGCAGTATCACCGCAAAGGATATAGCGGGAGCGATCGGACGCTCGCCTGATACTGTGAACAACTGGCTCAAAGGCAAGGGAGACTTCCCGATCGGGAAAGCCTTCAAAGTTCAGGAGGTTTTCTTTCCTACCTACACGATCGGGTACTTGTTTAGCAGCGAGCCTATCACGCCGGACTTCGTAGAATGAAAGGAGGCAGCCACATGGCAGCACTAAACACAATAGCAAAGGCTGAGGCCGACACAATTCGAGACGGGATCGCGTGGCTGATCGTGTGGA